>JBGSUZ010000411.1:0-9457 GCA_041753235.1 Acidaminobacteraceae bacterium | reverse complement strand
CCAGCTTCCTTCAGATTCGCAGTCACCCACGACACCCTTGCTCTTGGCTAACGGTTGGCACTACCAGCCTCCGTATCGGACTTGCACCGACTAGAGTGCGCCCATGCTGGGCGCACCAACAAAAAAGACACCTGTTTTTAGGTGTCTTCCTGAAAAAGATTATTCTTTGTCATCAAACTTTGAAAGATTCACAATGTGTTTATTGCCACAGTTTTTGTCCGGACCGCAACCAGAGCACCCCGCACAAACACCTTCAACGGCTTCCTTTTTAATCGCTTTAAAAAATCCTGAAAGTCCAATACCAAAGATGATTAGTGCTAAAATGACGGTAATAACCGTTCCCATAAGCTCACCTTTCTACGCGAGGCCAAATAGCAACCCAACGCGATATACAATAAATGCAACCATCCACGCCACTGTAAACTGATAAACAACGGAGAAACCTGTCCACTTCCATGAATTAGTTTCCCGTTTAATCACGCCGATAACGCCAACACATGGGGTGTAAAGAAGAACAAACACCATAAACGCATAAGCCGTCAATTGGTTAAAGCTTTGGCTCATGGTCAGGGCAAAGTCTGCTGCCGATGTCGTATCCGATAGCCCATAGACAATCAACATATTTGCAACAACAATTTCCTTAGCCACTATGCCGGTTATAAGCGACAAAGCCGCCTGCCAAGACCCAAAGCCTAGTGGTGCGAAAATGGGTGCCATCAAACTGCCAAACTGCGCACCAAAGCTTTCTGTAATAGGTACCATGCCTGTTGTATTAAAGTTCAACACGACCCAAAGGATGATAGACGCGCCTAGTATAACTGTACCTGCTTTAGTCAAATACCCCTGAACGCGCTCCCAAACGTGAATGCCAAGCGACTTAAGACTTGGGATTCTATAGGGTGGAAACTCCATGATGAATAAGGTATCTTCCCCTTTAAAGAGCGTCTTTCTAAAAATATAGGCACAAAACAGTGCCATGAATACACCCAGTAAATATAGAGAAAATGTAACCAGCGTTTCATGTCCCGGGAAAAATGCCCCAGAAAACAACACGTATACGGGAAATCTAGCGCCACAGCTCATAAACGGATTGACTAAAATAGTAATAAGTCTGTCGTTTTCATTTTCTACTGTTCGCGTGCTCATAATTGCGGGTACATTGCAACCGAACCCGAGAATCATTGGTATAAAACTCTTGCCGTTGAGGCCAACTTTGCTCATCCAAAAATCCATGAGATAGGCAACTCTAGCCATGTATCCACTGTCTTCCAATACGGAAATAATCAAGAATAAAATTGCAATATTCGGTACAAAGGTCAAAATGCCGCCTACACCACCAATGATGCCGTCCACAATCAATGACTGCATCCACTGCGCTACTTCCAGTTGAGTCAATAAACGCACCATCCCGGGGCTGAGCCACGTTGTGAAAAATACGTCAATCATACCCGCAAAATAGCCACCAACATTGAATGTCAGGAAAAACATAAGCCACATCACGAATCCAAATAGCGGCAAGCCTATCAGCTTATTTAACAGCCACTTATCTAAAAACTGTGTCAACTTGTCCTGTTTCATACCACTCATGTCTACAGATTCTGAAATAATCTCAGCAATGCATTTATAGCGGGCTTCCGAGAGTTTCATTTCACCCTCAGTAGGGGCCTCACTGAGGGAAACCCCAGCGAGCAAAGCAATGTCCTCGTCTTGTTCAATAATTTTTAAAGCAGTCCAGCGCTTAGTCGCGCCACAATCACTTTTAATTTTTTTCTCTAATGTCGCAACAAGCGACTCTATTTCAGCTGAGTAGGTCTGCTCTTTTGTTTTATAATCACTTTTATGATGATGCATTTCCACTACAGCGCTCAACAACTCTTTTATGCCCTGTTGCTTAAGTGCTGAGATAGGAACGACTGGAATACCTAAGCGTTTAGAAAGTTTCTTAACGTCAATTTGGATATGCTTTTTTTCAGCTTCATCCATCATATTGAGCGCCAGAACAACGGGCTTACCTGTCTCTATTAGTTGCAGCGTCAAATATAAATTACGTTCTAAATAGGAACTGTCTACAATATTCAATATTAAATCAGCTTCATCTTGCAATAAATAATCTCTGGACACTTTTTCCTCAAGTGAATAAGGAGAAAGGCTGTATATGCCCGGTAAATCTACAATTTCAATACCGTGTTTGTCATAGCTAATTTGTCCTACTTTTTTCTCCACAGTCACGCCAGCCCAGTTGCCAACGTAGTGTTTGCTGCCCGTCAGGCTATTGAAAAGAGTGGTCTTCCCACAGTTGGGGTTGCCGATTAGGGCAATGGTGAACTGATCCATGTATATGCCCTCTCCTTACGCCTGAGATACCTGTATGTTGGAAACGATGCCTTTGCCAAGTGCTACACGTGTGCCTCTTACATCGACTACCAGCGGCCCTAAAAATGATTTTGAAACCACGTTTAACTTAACTCCCGGAGTTAGTCCCATGTCTTGAAGCTTTCTTCTCAATTTAACGTTAAAGTTAATACTGTCTATAATGACCGATTGGCCCGTTTGAATTGACGATAATGGCATAGCGATATCCTCCATAAGAAAATCCTGTAAAAATGATATCGATTATCATTTCTACAATTTGATTCTATCGTAAATGAGAGTCATCGTCAATTAAATTATAGGCCTGTGTTCACTTTGCTAAAGGTACAAATTTATAATGCTTCCGTTTTATTTTGAATGTCACGAACCGCCGCGACTCCCGAAGAAAATGCCCATTGAATGTTATAACCGCCAGTGTCTCCGTCTATGTCCAGCACCTCTCCCGCAAAATACAGTCCCTCAATTAGATTAGAAGACATCGTTTTAGCCTTAACTTCTGAAAGTTCAACACCGCCAGCTGTGACCATGCCAATTTGCCGACCGCCTACCTGCACAATGGGTACTTCCATTTGAGTTAGTGCCTTTACAATAGCCTGTCGCTGGGTTTTATTCATTTGAGCAAAGGTCAGTTGTTCGTCTAACTTAAGCATCCCATAGAGCTGATCTGCCATCGATTTGCTAAAACAGATTTGTCTTAGATAGGTTTTGATGCTGCCTTTTCCCTGACTGCCTACTAGGTTAGTCATTTGCTGAGTTAGTTGCTCACTGCTTAAAGTTGTAAAGTTGAGCGTTAGTACATCGCCTGCTACAAAGTCTCGGCTATTATTCAAAATAACTGGCCCACTGAGTCCCTTATGCGTAAACAGCAAGTCTCCCTTCAAGATTTGAAGACGCCTACCTGCCCTAACATGCACTACAGTCGCCTCTGGTATAGATACGCCTGCCAATGCCTTTAATCCCTCAACTGCATGATAAATTGGCGCTAAAGCCGCTCTTGGCGTCTCCAAGGTATGTCCCAGCTGCATGGCTACTTTATAACCGTCACCGTCTGAACCTGTCACCGCATAGGTAAAGCCACCCGTGCAAATGAGTACATTTTTAGTATGGTAAGTGTTTTGAGTTGTCTCAACCACAAACCGTCCCCCAAGCAATTCACCGTCAGCCGTCTGTTGTACGTGTTGAATTGCCGTTACCGCTTCCTTAAAATTCAGTTTAACCCCTAAATCAAGCGCTTCGTCCAGCATCACTTGCACCAAGTCTCCCGCTTGAAGACTCTTAGGAAATACCTTGCCATTTTCCATGACAATACTTTCAACGCCTCGCTCGTTAAACCAGTCACGCGTCGCTTCCGGTGTCATTTTCCCCAGCGCGTGCTTCACAAAATTTTTATGAGCGCCGTAGTGCTCTACAAATGCTTTAAGTGGTTCATCGTGGGTAAAATTGCATTGTCCTTTGCCCGAAATTAAAACCTTTTTGCCAGCCGATGTATTCTTTTCTAATACAAGCGTGCGTAAATTTGAAGCATTTGCAGCTGCCATCATACCAGCAGCACCATAACCAACAATAATCAAATCCCAAACAGTATTCATTTTACAACACTTCCTTTATTTACTTATAATTATTTTCAGAATATTTAATCTTTTTATGCTTTTTTGCCGATATTCTAATGTAAGGCCCATTACATACAGTTGTTAAGTAGCAACACACACGGAGGTGTTATGTATGAAAATCCAGAGCAGTACAGTAGCCATGGAAGGCCGCAGTACCCATGTAGCAGTTGACTCTCAATCCACTACGGTTCGTGCCTGGGCGAATCAGCCTGGTGGTCAAAATGTTAATGCACAACCAACTGACCGCTTAAGCCTTTCCTCTAGCGGTCTGAGTCTTGCACAAACTCAAATTCAAATGAGAAATGAGCAGATAGTGTCTTCGAGTCTTATTGACACTGAGCCTAATATGTTTGCAGACATTAGAGACAAAGATAAATTAGACTTTGAAGACGTCATGAGCAATGAGGACCTTAAAAAAATCCGATTGCTCGAAATGATTCTTGAGCGACTAACAGGTAAAAAATTTAAGTTCAACTATATTGGCCTTAAAGATTTAAAAAAGGCTGTTACACGCGGTTCTGACACACCACAAGTTCAGCAATCTGCTCCACCTGCAAACGCCGCCGCTTCAAATGACTCCGCTTCTGTTGGTTGGGGCATTCACATTCACCATGAAGAATCTCAATATTTGAAAGAAACCGTTGACTTTAAATCTCAAGGTTCAGTACAGACAGCTGATGGTCAAAACATCGATTTCCAACTTAACTATCACTTTAGCCAAGAGTATTGGAGTTCTCAAAGCATAGACTTTAAAGCAGGCGACGCATTGATTGACCCATTGGTTATTCGATTAGACAACAGCCCATTAAAATTCTCAAGCGACCCCGTCGTGTTTGATCTAGACATCGATGGGACTAACGATAGCTTTAGAGTGCCAATTGACAATGCTGGCATGCTGTTCTATGACAGAAACGGCAATCACATTGCAGATAACGGCAGCGAACTTTTCGGTCCAACAACTGGTAAGGGCTTTGACGAACTGAAAGCTTTAGACTCAGACCAAAATGGCTGGATTGACGAAGCCGACAGCGCTTTTAAAGACATGCGTATTTGGATTCGAAGTTCAGATGGTACTGACCGTTACTTAGGCTTAATCGAGGCTGGTGTAGGCGCCCTATTTGTAGGTTCAGCTACTACCGAAGCCGGTCTATATGGTGAGGACCTCTCTCAACTCGGCAAAATGAAAATGTCAGGTATGTACCTTAAGGAAAATGGCCAACCCGGCCTCATCCATGAACTAGATTTTAAACTTTAACCAATTATAATATCCCCACACTTTTTCAAATACAATCTCTTCAAATAAGAGGGTCTAATGAGTTGCTTGCACTCACTAGACCCTCTCTTCATGCCTTAAATAATTGCTTATGTTTACGTTGTAACATTGGCACCTTCTTTGATGGTCTTATAAATAACCTTCTCAATCTGAGTGAGGTTATAAGGTTTCATAATGTACTCATCCGCACCGGACTCAAGACCGTCAAATATTTGACGCCTATGTTCTTCGTCCCCAACGAGAATTACTTTTGCGTCACTATAAACATCTTTAATGCGCCGCATACAGGCAATGCCATCCATCATAGGCATGTGTAGTCCTAAAAAAACAATATTCGGCTTAAAAATTCTATACTCATTAAAAGCGTGTATACCATTACTGGATTCTGAAACCACATCCAAGCCGATTTTTTCAAGGATGCTTCTGAGTTGCTTGCGATCTAGCAACACTTCATCCGCAACAATCACCTGAATCATGGACAAACCTCCTCAATTGGCAACCTAATTGTAAACCTGCAATACTGCTGATAACCTGAGGCTACCTCTATCGTACCCCCAAGAGACTTCAAGGTTTCTTTGACTTTCCACAGCCCGTCTCCGATGCCGTAATAGTCGTTGTCTGACTCTCTGTACTTTACCCCCTGCTCAAAAATATAGGGCAGGACTTCTTCATCTGTCGCATTAATAATGTCCTTAAAACTCAATAGATTGAGTTTATAGAGACTGTCTTTGAGCGTATTGACGTTTATACCCGCACCGTCATCTTCAATGACAATCTGCAAATGGTCTAGAGTCCGTTCAACGTTAACCGTTATATGTCCTATCACTGGTTTGTTGGCTTTAATGCGCTCATCGTAATACTCAATATTATGAACAATAATCGCGTCAAATACCCGCGACAATACACGTACGACAGGCGCCATTTTACTGAGGCTCACCATAACAACCTGGCCTTCCAGCTTTATATGGTCTATCGTCTTGCCATAGCGCTCCGCCAATACTTCGCTGTAAGGTCGGATAATGTCTAGCATTTCCAATAAATCTTGTCGCTGATCAGACATGTGATCAATCTCTTCTTTGCTAATTTCAACAGAAGTTCCCACATGTTCCTTAAGTAATTTACGATCCTCAGCATCAAACTCCTCAACCTTACTGCTGCGAATAATATGAATGAGCTCTTCCATTTGAATAGGAACAACTTCTTTCTGTAACCGATCGAGTTCTAATACAAAATTTCGATATTTCTCGTGCGTCTTCTCAAAGCCCATTGCCTCAAACCAAACCGCAAAGCGTTCTAATGACAGAATGATTCCTTCAATGAGTTCGTCTACCGTTTCAGCTTTTTCAATTAATTCATCAATTTCAACTTGGGTAAATTGGCTTACCCGATAAATCAAATACTTTATTTCCTTCTCATATTTTGAATAAGCTTTAAGCAGTTTGATTGATTTTTGTGACTGCTGCAGTTGATGTTTCATATTCATGAACTTGCTCATATCTTCAATTGAAATGACAAAATGAGACTCTCCACCATTCGGCAAATGAATTATACTGGTTGAAAACGCATACCAACGCCCCTGCTTAAATGTGGCCTTTGGCAAAAGTGACAAATAGGTTGAAATCCGTCCAGGTGCATCTAAATACCTTACTCTAGATAAAATATCAGTGAAAAGTTCTCCATTTTCACTATGCTCACCAAAGAAATATTTGGTAAATTTCTCTCCCACATATTCCGTTCCAAAATACTTCTCTGCGGATAATCCATAAACAGATACAATTCTCTGATCCTGATCCAAAATAACCAATGCCCCACTATACTCTTTTGCTATCTTTTCGAGGGCTGTCAGTCGCAAGTCTCTTTGATAAATCAAGGATTCAAATACTTCTTGTTTTTCGTTAAGATTTCTAGCATACTGCTGCTGTGCATTTTTCGAACCCATTTCCAGCTGATCATAGGCATAGGTCAAGTTCTCAAGTTGATCCACCGCTCCTGAATAGGATTTGGAAACCATATAGGTTACATAGCAGATAAAAATAAAAATACTGAATAAGTAATAATTACGAATTTCATAATAACCCACCACATATAAACTGTCTAAAATAAACACCGTTACCATACTGGCAAAAGCAATAAATTCCGCCCGAAGCCACGCCGTTTGTAGTCTCATGGCTCTTATCACATGCAAAATAAGCTGAATCAATACCAAAACAAAGTAAAGATAGTACAGCGGCAACAGCTTTAAATAGATTTCCTGCCCCGTCATCAGCACCACGAGACCAAAAAAGGCCATTGTATATAGACTAATTCGGCGAAGCGCAGGCGGTAGCATTTCCTTGCGCACCTCACAAGCAAACAGCACAAACATAGGCAATAACAAATAGTATGACCAATAGCAAAATTTGCTAAAAAGTTCCCCCGGTAACGTTGGCAATAAATATAGTAAATAATGCTCGCCTGAGTTAACTAATCGAATCACCATAATCACAATCAGAAATACAAAATAGAGTGCTATTTTTTCATGACTTTTTCTTCTGTTGACTCTTAAAAAGAAACCCATATTGAAGATGGCTAGTATCAACATAACACTAAATAGGAACGTATCAATCAGTAGCCGTTTTATCAAATGGTTTTGTATCAACTCAGAAGGCCCAAACACAATATTGCCATACGCATTGCTATAGCCATTTTCCTGTGTGAAATGAATAATAATTTCTACAGACTCCTGCTTGGGGACAAAAGAAGCCATCAAATTTGGCGTAATGCGCTCCGAAACCGAACTTAATCGACTGACTTCATGGTTTCGAATGATTTCCTGCCCATCCACATATACAACTGTATTCATATAAAATAGCGTACTTCTGAGCGCCATCTGCTTCCCAATCCATTCTTTAGGAATCTTGATCGAGGTTCTCAGTGTGCCATAACTACTATCATAGTGTTCCCGAAAAGACAGTTGGTTGTAAAAAGCCCTTGGAACCTCAACAAATCGTTTAAGTCCAATCTGTTGATTTCTTATGAAATCCTCATGCAAAATAATGCGATTCGGATAAAACTCCCATAAACCACTCAGGTTATAAGGGCCGCTTTTATCAAAGTCCCATTGCTTTAAATCAATAACGCTGCTCTTAATTGAAGTTTCCACATTGGCGCCATAGCACCCCGTCCAAGCGTTTAACCCAAATATAAGAACAAACATGATAACGCTTATCATGAATGTAAAATGCCTTTTCATAGTGCCTCCCCGCTAACGACTAAAATTCTTTTAGTCCAGACTCATAGCAAAATCGAATCATTTTTTGAAGCGATATCGGTTTGGTAATATAACCATCGGCTCCCGCTAACATGATACGCTCAGTTTCTTCATCATCCAAAGAACTAATAACGCATATTTTTGTATCGATATTAGATTTTTTCACCCAGCGAATCACTTCATCACCATTGAGTTTAGGCATATTCAAATCTAGAGTAACTAAGTCTGGTTTAAGTTCCAGAATTTTTTCCAATCCCGCAATCCCATCAGCAGCTTCACCAATCACTTTTATCTCAAGTTGTTCCAATATCATTTTGATCATTGCTCTGATGACCTTTGAATCCTCAACAATAACCGCATTCATGGTCATGCCTCCCTTACCATACGTTTCATATGAGGGTATATAAAATTACCCTTATCCTATTAATATATCAATAATCCAGTGATTTGCCTATTATCAAGTAACGAATAATACAATTTAACAGGCTAAATCAAAAAAAATAATAATTTAGACATCCTTTAAAGGTTTTACCCCAATTATAGGCTTGCTAAGCGCATGGATTTGGGTCTATAATTTTATTGCATAGTCACTATTCTATAATATGGAAACTGGAACCTTCCCCTTTCCTAAAACATTTACGGAGGTACCTATATGGAATTGAGTAATTTTATTAAAAGTATGGCATTAGACGAGCAAAAACGCATTCTAATTTCAGTACACGAATTTTTAGAATCACAACTTAGCACAGCTGAAAATCGAAAAATGATTAAAGACGGGGCCGTACAAATGCTTGGCGAGAACTTCAAGCAGCTTGAAATAGGCAAAAACGTCTGTCGTATCACCGTTACGGAAGGCGCTGAAGCAGAATGCCTTGCAAAACTAGAAACCGATTTAAAGGCCGCTATAGAAATGGCGATGTCCTTTATGAGCAACCCTCCTGGTTCAGCTCCAAC
>JBGSUZ010000410.1:0-8271 GCA_041753235.1 Acidaminobacteraceae bacterium | reverse complement strand
CAATCAACTGGCAATTATCAAAAAAGGAAACCTCATGTATAGCGGTTATACAGAACAATTACTTGAGCAAGTGAATGGGAAAGTTTTTACAGAAGCACTGGATCATGCAGCGGCAATTGACTTTAGCAAATATGGGGAAGTTATATCTTATGCGCGAAAAAGAGATTGCTTGGAGGTTCGGTTTATTAATGAACTGAAGCTGAGTCACTATAACGCAGTAGAACCAACACTTGAGGACGCTTATTTCTACGTCAATCGTGTAGGTAAGGAGGGGTTAAAATGTGGGGAGAGGTAGCCCGACTTTTAAAAATCCGAAACCATGAAGATTTTTTTGGAAAGCGTATTTGGCTGACGTTACTCATGACATTATTTTTTGTATTCTTGAGCGTTCAGGGCTATCGCGTTCGCATTTTTGCCCATTTAATTTTACTATGTTGGATTTCTTTAAATGCCAATCAGTTAGTTTCACTGTTTAGACGGAAGGAATGCGAGTTCATTGCGGTTGTGAACGCAAGAAGTGAACGCAATAAGTTTTGGACTTTTATTAGTGCTTGTGTGGTTGAAAATTTATATTATTTATTACTGCTAATATTGCAGTTATTTGTTTTATTTAATTGTAGTTTGGGGATGAGTCTTTTTATAGCTATAGTGCATTTTTCTTTTGCACTGGCACTGGGCATTTTAACCAGTCAGATCGCTTTTATGAATATAGGCATTATAACACTAATAGCATACTATTTGACGAGCTTTTTCATGGCTACTTCGTGGGCATTTGATGAAAATTGGCGTTTTTTTTCATTAACTTTGCAACTGAACCATGTGAAGTTGCTTAACCAAAGCAATACAATATCGCTCGTAGTCATGGTCATTGTCATGATGACGATTGGGAAACTGCTGTTTTCTAAATATAAAATAAGATGGCAACCTATTTCAGCCGTATTAGTGGCTTGGTTTGTTATGCTCGGGATATTTGTCAATCTTGAACTGGACTTTAATAGCAGGAGCACCTCTATGGACTATCTGGAGCTGCCTAAACAAAGCTCAAATTCACTAGATGTCTACTACAAAGCACTAGATGGCAGTCAAATAGATTTAATGGGAACCGCTGCCGCGGCGCTTGTTCATGGAATGGAAAAGTATGGCGCTGACGATTTACACGTAGAGCGTATTTATTTTGATAAATATTATATATCCTTTGTCCCTAACCTTTATAAAACGCGCCCCATACCAGTTGCTTTTAATAAGAACGCACTGAAAATAAATGTGTTTTCCGATGCGATCATCAATTATGAGGAGCCTGAGATGTTCGGTGAGATGATCAATCGCATTTATGATCAATTGGAACGGAATATTCCAAACTTTGACAATAAATATGTTTATCAAATGGTAGTGGGGAACCGTGAATTTATTCTGATAGAGGCGTATCAAAATATGCCGATTGAGGGTTCGAAGGCACTTATTTCGGAAGCAGAGCGAATCATAAATCAGAGAAAAAAAGCAGAACCAACTGCTTCTAATTACGTGAAAAAAATAATGATTGTGATGCATGAAAAATATCCAGACAAAATACCGAAGCTTTATCACGTCGTTCAGAAAAACTTACCTGAAACAAATGAAGCATTCCAAGCGTTATTTGAAGCGAATTTTCCTGAGCTTACAAGAGATCAAGAACTCATGAAACTCGTGACATTTCATTAGGAAAGGAGCATATAAATGAAAACGTTAATCAGTCAGTGGCGTAATCTCAAAAGGCAAAAGGCTTATATGCTTTTGTGTATCGTGGTTTATATTTTATTTGCTGTCTTTGATATTAAAAACAACTTTTTTGTCAGAGATCTTGATGCTCAAATTTATAGACATATTTTTCAGCAGTTCATGTTGGTATTTGGCAATATAGTGCTGACCATGTGCGTTTTAAATGAGCAGTTTTTCATCGTCTATGAAAACATGCTGAGGATGTATTTAAAAAATGAAAAGCGATTCTATTTTGCGCTGATGCTAGTTCTTTATGGTGCGGCGGTTATACCGTTTTTACTGGGACAGGGCTTATTTTTAGGACTCAGTTTATGGATGGGCAGTTTTATTTCTATTAAATTATGGCTGGTAAATTTGGTAATTGTTACATGTGAAATTTTCATCACAATCAATCTGTCAGCTGCCCTTAATTTATTTTTGAAAAAGAACATGTTGGTCTATGTTACCTACTATTTAGTGCTGTTTACCTTGATGGTCACGGACAATGTGTATGTGGCACTGCCTCTGAATATGAGCATTTTGGATACACAAGGGTACTATTTTTCCTTTGGCGCTCCCCTTTGGATAGGGCGGTTGATACTCCTATCAGTATCAACAGGTGGTTTGTATATGGGAATTCTCTTTTTCCTAGGTAAAAAACACGACGAAAGGAAAGAGGTGCGCTATGAAAATGCTTAGTATTCAAAACGAGAAAGCGTCTTTTTTACTAGAGGAACTGCCAATGGATGCAAATGGCACTGCTACATGCACCTTCATGGTTGCAGAAACGGGCAGTTATGAAATGACTTTCCAAAGCAGTGTTATAAGCCAGATAGCTTTAATAGCACCTAGTGGGGACGTATTAACAAAACTACACCCCCTGGCAATCACCACATTAAAAATGGCAAAAACGCTCCTTAAAGAGCAGGTTTATAAGCTTGAATTTCAAGTGACTGAGGGTGTTAAGCCTGTTCAGGATTCAGTCGCCTTAAATCTAGAAATTCAAAGAATCCCAGAGCCAGACATGAAATACTTTAGGTATCAGTGGGCACTGCTTAATAAAAGAACGGGCTATGACATCAATATATTGCCGGTTTGGCAATACACGAAAGGTGAAGGCATTTCTATAGGGATTGCGGACACGGGTGTGAATTATAAACACGTAAACCTTAGAGGGACTGTAGATTTGGGACGGAGTTATAACTTCCTCCATGACATGCGAGACATTCTGCCAATAGATGAACTCAATTTATCTGAAGCGCGTATGAATGTGCATGGGACCCATATTGCGGGCGTTATCAACGCCTCTGAAGACTTTAAACAAGGCATTGTGGGTGTTGCACCTTTAGCGAAAGTCGTGTCCTTGAAAATACTGGGGAGTCGGATTCCAGAACATCCTATTTATAGGCAGGCGACAGACGCATTTGTTAGCGTTATTGCTTATGCCAAAGAGAATGATATAAAAATCATCAATTGCAGTTTTGGCGGTCAAGAACCATCAATGGTTGAAAAAGCAGCTATGTTAGAAGCAGAGGATTTGTTATTTGTCATTGCGGCGGGCAATAAAGGCAGAGACTTAAATCTGTATAAACAATACCCGGCTTGCTATAACGTTCCGAACAGTATTGTCGTAGCAGCAACGGATCATAACGGCGAACTGTTTGAGAACTCGAATTACGGTGAAGGGGTGGACATTGGTGCGCCAGGTTACAAGATTATAGGGGCGTTTAAAGACGATGAATATGTTCTAGCAAGTGCCACTTCTATTGCGGCGGGCTTTGTCTCAGGCGTATGCGGACTGATTTGGTCTGTAAACCCTAGTTTGACAGCGGTACAAGTGAAAGAAAAGGTCGTTTCAGCGACTTGCGTCACTTATAAAAAGAGTTTAGAAGGTCTAGTGGGCTGTAGTGGCATGTTGAATGCTTATCAAGCAGTCGCTCAAACACTTATGAGTAAGGGCGCAGAGGTGAAACATGCTGAGTAAATATGTCGACTTTTACCGAAAATACCTTTCAAAATTTATTTGTGGTCAATTGATAGGGCTGTTTATTCTAACGGTGTACGCACTCAGCAACATGGTCTATCCATGGTTTTTACAAAAAATCATAGACGACGCCATCATGAATCAAGACATGGACAAGCTTATTTATTACACGCTGTGCATGCTTGGCGTCATTATCGTTTCTATTGGGTTTAAATACTTAAAAATTATTTACTATTTTAAATTGGGCAAAAAGATTAGCTGCGAGTTGAAAAATCAACTTTTAAAGGATTTGCTTTCCTATGACTTCAATTTTTTTAAGCGTTACAAGACAGGGGAAATCGTTTCAATATTGGAACAAGACGTAGCCACCATTCAAGCGCTATTTATTAATGTTGTGAATGACATGTTCTCAAATGTGATTACTTTTGTCGGACTTGTTGTGATTATGAGTTTTTTAAATCTCAAAATGACATTAGTTGCCCTAGGATTGATTGCAACCTATGTGTTGCTTCAAGCCAGATATGGCAAAAAAGTGAAGCAAATCGCTTATCAAATCAGTAGAAAAAGAGGGGAATTTCAAGCCCTCAATCAAGAAACGATAGATAATATCAGACATATACAGCTACTGAACCAATCTGAGTTTTTTATAGAACGTTATAACCTAGAACTGGAATCTTTATATGACTTAAATTATAAAAAGACCAAACAGAGCGCTAAATTTAGCGTTATAGATGGTGGGTTTGAAGCACTAAACCTTATTGTACTGCTTTTTTTAGGCGGTATGATGGTCGTCAATCAGGAATTGAAAGTGGGCGCACTTTTTACATTGACCATTTATGTTCAAAAAGTCTTCTCGCCTGTGCTTGGCTTAATGAGCAACTACATGGAGTTTAAGCGCATACAGGCTTCAATGGATCGTATTTTAGAAATATCGAATTGCGATACTTATAAAATCCCTCAGGGAGAAATTGCACTAGAAACTTGTGAGGGGCTAGAGCTAAACAACGTAAGCTTTGGATACGCCAGTGAAAAGCTATTTGAGGCATCCAATGTGAACCTTACACCAAAGTCTAAGCTAATATTTTGGGGTGAAAATGGTACAGGGAAGTCTACACTTACAAAACTTATTATGAAGCAGTTAAAATGCGATTCAGGTTCAATTTGTGTCAGGGGCATGAAAATAGAAGCGCTGGACCAAAGTTACTGGGATCAAATATACATGGTACCTCAAAATCCATTTATTTTTAGAGGCAGCATACGTGAAAATCTGCTTATGGGTGCCAAGCCGCAAGCCGATGAATCTCTATACCATGCCCTGCGTCAGGTTAATTTACTCGAAGACGTTAAAGCGATGGACAAAGGGCTTGAAACCTTGATAGGACAAAATGGTGTGAGCCTATCTGGTGGACAGGCTCAAAAACTGGCACTGGCCAGAGTATTTCTAAATAAAAAATGCTCAGTCTTAATACTAGACGAACCCACTTCTGCGCTAGATGCAAGCTCTGAAAAATTAGTACTCAACCATTTGTTTGAAGCTAAAAAGGACTGCACCATCATAATGATTTCGCATAAGGCAGAAAACGAAAAATACTGTGAGGCTAGAATGACCATCAAAGACAAAAAAATATACTTAGAGGCGCTTAAGGATAACCGACAAACGAAGCGTACCCCGGCAACTGCGTAATTGCAATTTTACTATATTTTCGCCAATTACTTGGCAGAGAGAAGGAGCTGAAACAGAGTGAGAAAACTTTACTGGCTCAACATGATTGTCTTAGCAATACTGCTGTCACTGACTTATGCCAATATTATACTGGTGCCAGTTTGGATTAAGATTGAAAGTGTTATTCTTATTGTTATTCCGTGGTCGGTTTATACAGTGTTTCTCATTCGAAAGCTCATCCTGAAAAAGAGACAAGCATAATTGTCTTTACGGTAATGAATGAAAACATGGCGGATATGACTTTCGAGAGAAGAATAACTACCCTAAATGAAGATAAAAGGACGCTTTATGCCTAAAATTCAGATAATTGCGAACTGTTGGTTATAATTATCTCAAGAGGTGAGGCGAGAACATGTGTAAAGACAAATGGCTGGAAAAAGGAAAAGACTATCTGATCAAGACCATGAACTTAACCGATGAAGAAGATATTGAAGTGCTTATGTATGGACTGAATATTCTCAAGCAGAATTTTGTTAAATTAAGCATTGTACTGCTAACGGCAACTGTACTAAGGGTCGTTATTCCAACGCTTCTGTGTATTGTTGGCTTTGCTACATTACGGACATTTGCATTTGGGGTTCATGCCAATACAAGCCGACAGTGTACAGCAATAACACTGATAATGTTTATTGGTGGGGCATTTTTGGCAAGTCAACTTCACGGACAAGTTATAATTGTGGTCATTTCCATTCTAAATCTGATACTGTTATGGTTCTATGCACCAGCGGATACGGAGTCTCGTCCTATTCCCAGTGCAGTTCAGAGAAATCAGTTTAAGAGACAAGCCATTGCTTCTTGGGTCATTGTATTAATGATTGGGTCTTTGATGCTGGGTGGCACATTATTCGGTGCACTGGTCATTGGTCAATTCTTAGAATGTCTTTGCATAACACCAATCGCTTACAGAATATTGGGGAAGGGGTATAAAAATTATGAAAAATACAATGAAGCAACAGTTGAATAATCAAAAGGCGGTATTAGCGGAAACTATGTTTAGAGGATTGGGGCGTATGGCTATGAAAACAGCATATCAATCATCGGAATGTTGCAGTGGTTTAACTTTATATGAATCAAAAATACCTAAAAAGCTTATAAAGAGATAACTGATTCAATAACAAATAGCCTTGTATCCGGTAAAGATATGAGGCTTTTGAATTTTAAGGAAAAATGAATGAGTATATGGAATTTATTGTGCTATAATTATAACTAATAATAGCAAAGGATGGATTTCATATGACGGAATTAGTTAGTATTACAATAAATGTTATTATAATTGCGATATGCTTTCCAACGGGAATAAAAAGTCTTAATTTTTGTAATGTTAATAAAAAAAATTGGCTCGTATTAGTAGCTACTAGCTTTTTTATTGCAGAAGCAGCAGTATTGCTTAAAATGGAATTCTTAGGGATGCCATTGTTGTTATTAGCTTCTGCCACATACTTGATTTACATAAAAAATTCCAAAATCAATGCAATCATAAGCCCGATTATAATGATCATTGCAACTTTAACAATGGATGCAGTCTTTACTTTTATTATGAAACAAATTTTAGGCAATGAACAGTTATTCAATGAGCCTGAGGCCATATTGTATAAGTTTGCTATCGTATTAGTCTATGGTGGCGCACTGGGAATATGCGCTATTATAGGATGGGTATTAAAGCATTTATCAAAGGGAGAACCAACTGCCTTTCTAAAAAAGAAATCTGTAGCGCTACTAATAGGCAATTTAGCAACGGCCTTAGCTATTCTCTATTTTAATGCTATGTACTACAGATATATTAATAACAGCCTTGCCATGACCAATGTCAACGCCATCTTATTCAGCGTCTATTTCATGACAACGGTTATCATGACATGGTTTTATTTCAAGTCACAGTCTAAAGAAATTGAGTATTACAACAAGCAAAAAGAATTTGATCAAATGATGTGTTACGTTGACGTTCTCGAAGAAATTAACAGTGACAACCGAAAGTTCAAGCATGATTACATGAATGTGGTATACAGCATTTATGGCTACATAGAAGAAGGTAACTTAGAAAAGCTAAATACTTATTTTGAAGAACATTTACTACCTAAAAGTGTTGGTGAATTTGAGAATATAAACGAAGTTACACCACTGACTAATTTAAAAGTAACTGAATTAAAAGGGCTATTAACCACGAAAATGCTGTTGGCAAAGTCCAAAAAAATCGACTTAAAAGTAGAAGTGCTGGAAAGTATAGATGAACTAAATATGGACATTGTTGACCTGTGCAGGCTCCTTGGCATATTGGTGGACAACGCAATAGAAGAAGTTGAGCAAATGGTTAAAGGTAACGTGCAAGTTGCTTTTATCAAAAATAGTGTTTCTAAGTCGATTGTCGTCAAAAATACCTGTCAAAAGGAAATTGGCAATATCAATCAATTATTTAAGAAAGGTTATTCAAATAAAGGGGAAAATAGAGGTTTAGGACTTACAATTGTCAAAGAAATAGTGGACAAAAATAAGCGTGTGACATTGAATACAAGTTTTAGCGAAGGCTGCTTGATTCAAGAACTCATTCTAGGTGATTAGATCAACTGAAGGAGGGACATAAGTGTATGTTGAAAATTTATATTTGCGAAGATCAAGAAAAACAGCGTCTATTTATGAAAGAAATTGCTGAAATGACCATTGCCAAACATAATTTGGATATGGCATTGGGTCTTGTTACGGATAATCCAGAGCAGTTGATAGAAGTAATCAAAAAGGATCAGGGTATAGGCATCTATTTTCTAGACATTGAATTGTCTTCAAGCATGAATGGAATAGAACTAGCCTATCAAATTCGAGAATATGACACAGAGGG
>JBGSUZ010000409.1:0-5037 GCA_041753235.1 Acidaminobacteraceae bacterium | reverse complement strand
AGCCCCTGCAACATAAACCGCATTAATAAATACCGATGAAATCAATCCATAGGAAAGGCCAATCATAAATTCAGACAAGCCATAATATAATAACGCCGGAAAAGAATCAATAACAGCTGGGTCAAAATGTTCTAATGTTGTAGGTGCAATGATTATACTTATAAATAGTATCAAACCAATTTTAACCTGTGTGGGGATATTGTTTGTTCCAAATATAGGTACAGGTAAAAACATACCTCCAATTCTGAAAAAAATTAAAATTGTTGCAAGATAGCCGGCATCTGAAAAAAAATTCACTCCTGCCACCTCGCTATTGAGCTACTTTGTCAATTAAATTAAAAATAAACAAAGTATATTCACTTAACTGCATCAACATCCACGGACCCAACACGATTAGCATTATGAAAATCAGCATAATTTTGGGTACATAAGTCAGCGTTTGTTCTTGTATCTGAGTCGTGGCTTGAAAAATTGAAATAATCAAACCTACAATCAAAGATCCCAGTAATAAAGGTGCTGACAGCATCAAAATTAATCTGATAGATTCATTAAAAGATTGCATTACAACTGCTTCATCCATCAGAATTACCTCACTGTAAATAGTAATTTTTCTACCAAAAGATTCCAACCATCCACCATAATAAATAGTAAAATTTTAAAAGGCATAGAAATCATTACAGGTGGCAGCATCATCATCCCAAGGGACATAAGTACAGAAGAAACAACCATATCAATAACAATAAATGGCAAAAACAATAAAAAGCCAATTTCAAAACCTGTTTTTATTTCACTGATTATAAATGCTGGTATTAACGCAGTTGTTGGTACATCTGCATACGATTTTACATCTTTAACTTTGCTCATATCTGTAAATAGTGCTAAATCTTTTGTTCTTACTTGCTTAAGCATAAAACCACGCAGTGGTTCCATACCCTTTTTAAGTGCTTCCTCTTGCTGAATCTCACCCTTTACAAAAGGATCGTAAGCATCTGTTTTGATTTGAGTAAAGACAGGCGCCATAACAAAAAAAGTCAGAAATAACGCTAGCCCAATCAGTACTTGATTAGGCGGAACCGTCTGTAAAGACAGCGCTTTTCTGACAAATGAGAATACAATTATAAAGCGCGTAAAACATGTTGTCATAATCAAAATAGAAGGCGCAATCGAAAGGACAGTAAGTAATATAATTATTTGGACAGTTCCCGCAGTTTCTTGATTGGTCCCAACTGGATTTACATTTAAATCAATCGTTGGCAGTGTGGTCGCAAACGATGGAAGGGTTAATCCTATAACTAGTAATACCATAAGAAGCAGCAACCATTTTAGTTTCTTTTGCATAACGCTTTCCTAGTCCTAACATTGATTATTTTTTACTGCGTATTTTCTTTAAAATTTCGCCAAATTCAAGTGGCTTTATATTGGTTTCTTGAACAGGGTATTCAAGGTCATCACGTTTGTCTACGAGCGTAGTTCTACCCTTATCATTTGCCAAAACATAATAGATGCCTTGTAACTCTACAACAGTCAGCGAAGACTGCTGACCAATATAAAGCCTTTCTTTGACCTTCCCAGAACGAAAAGGTGCATTGTATGGGGTTTTTGACAATAGATATTTCGATACGTAATAAACAGCTACCATTATACCCACGAATAGCAATAAATTAATTATTGTTACATAATTTACCTTGTAAAACAAGGCAAACCAACTCGCTTGATTTGCCCCGAAGAAAGGTACGGGGTTGTTCATTTGCATGATCAACAACTCCCTACCTTTAACCTAATACTTTTTTAACTGCTTCTATGACACGATCCGCTTGGAATGGCTTAACGATAAAGTCTCTAGCACCAGCCTGAATTGACTCTATAACCATTGCTTGTTGACCCATAGCAGAACACATAATAATTTTTGCACCAGGATCGTTCTTCTTGATTTCCTTAACCGCTTGAATTCCATCTACCTCAGGCATCGTAATATCCATGATGACGAGATCTGGCTTGAGCTCTTTGTATTTCTCAATAGCTTTTTGACCATTCTCGGCTTCCCCTAATACATCGTAACCGTTTTTAGTCAATACGTCCCTAATCATCATTCTCATAAAAGCTGCGTCGTCTACGATTAAAATTCCATTTGCCATGTTGGCTCCTCCTTAGTTAGAATAGCTAAACACTAGCCATTTGCTTTTCTCTGATTTGTTAATATCTCTGTTATTCTTATACCATAATTTTCGTCAACTACAACAACTTCTCCTTTAGCAATTATTTTTCCGTTTGCTAAAACATCAAGCGACTCCCCAACGAGCTTATCAAGCTCAACAACGCTACCAATACCAAAATCTAATATTTCACTAATACGTTTGGATGCTCGGCCTAATTCAACCGTAATTTCCATAGGAACATCCTTGATCAGGTCAATATCTGTTGCGTAGACGACCGTTGTAGGCGTCTCATCGAAGCTTTCAAAAGCTAGCGGCATAGCATTAACAGGATTTTGCCTTGGTTGATGAACGTCAGTGCTATAGTTACCTTGAGGCGGTGCACTATGCGCTGAAGCAGGTGCTGGAGCCGACTGAGCTGGCGTTGGTTTAGATGCAGACGCCGCTGGTGCCGGAGCAGGTGTTTCAACTACAGACTCCAATTGTTGCATACTTTGACGCATCAAACTGGAAACCATTTGTTTTGCAAACCTGACTGGAATAACTTGCATGATTTCACTATCAATCAAATCACCAACAGTCATTTTAAAAGCAATTTTTACTAATGGCTCATTTACATCTATCTCAAACATACCCAAATCTATATTGGTTATGCTTTCATAGAACGCTTCTGGTGGAGATATATCTATCTTATCACCCAACATCTCAGATAAAGAAGTTGAAGCTGAACCTATCATTTGATTCATAGCCTCACTGATTGCACTAAGATGCAAATCAGATAAATCTGATGATGTGTTGCTACCATCGCCACCCATCATCAAGTCAGTAATAATTTTAACGTCCAATTCCTTTAGGATTAAAATATTACTTCCCTGAATCCCGTATCTATATTTTATATTTATTAGTACACATGGGTCAATAAAATCTTCAGATAAAGTAGTAAGATTTGTTTCAAATACTCTTGGTGTAGTAATAGTGACCTTCTGACCTAGCAATGTAAACAAGGTCGTAGCGGCAGTCCCCATACTTATATTACCAATTTCACCAATTGCATCCTTTTCTTCTTCGCTTAAAAAAGTTTCTTGGTCATTTGACGGCGCCGCATCAGATGGCGAGCCATTTAGTAAAGCATCTATTTCTTCTTGCGAAAGCATGTCAGCCATATTATTCATCTCCTTCCGATACGGAGTCGGTAATTTTTAGAGCAACCTTCTTATTCTTAATCCCTGGTTTACCATAATATTTTAACTCGTCACCTACATAGAGTTCAAATGGCTCCTCAACGTTCTTGTCTAGCAATATAACATCACCTGGTCTTAACGTCAATAGCTCTCCTACAGTAATCACAGATCTCCCAATTACAGTTTTTATAGACACCTTTGATCTAGAGATGTTTTTCTCTAAAGCTTTCTTCTCAACTTCTGAAATTTCTTTCTTGCCACTTGTAGAAAACCAAAGTCTTGAACTTAAACTAGCTAAAATTGGCTCTATAACCACATGAGGTATACATATATTAATCATACCTTCAGTATCACCAATTTTTAAATTTAAAGTAATCAGAGCTATCGATTCACTAGGTGATACAATTTGAGCAAACTGAGAATTCGTTTCAATTCGCTCAAGTTTAGGTTTAATTTCTATTATATTCCCCCATGGTTCTTTTAAGAGGTTTATAAATTTAACCAATATATTTTTAAGTAACGTAAGTTCTATTTCAGTCAAAGACCGGTGCTCTTTTTTTGAGGATTGTACGCCCGAGCCACCAAGAATCCGTTCTATCATAGTATAAGCCATATCAGTTGCTATATCTATAATAATCTGTCCATCTAGAGGCGCAAAGTCTACGATTCCTAATATACAAGGATTTGAAATCGAGTTGCTAAACTCATTATAAATTAAACTTTGTACAGAAAGCACTTCAACTTCCACGAACGTTCTCAAATAACCCGATAAGAAGTTATTCATTAATCTCGAAAAATTCTCATGAATAATTTCTAACGTTCTCAGCTGATCCTTAGCAAATTTATCTGGTCTCGTAAAGTCATATTTACGAACTTTCTTCTCACTAGATTCGTCTTCTATTTCTTTAACATTGACTTCACCCGTACTTAGAGCGGTCAGCAGATCGTCTATCTCGTTTTGTGATAATACATCAGACACTTACGTCACCTCCTTTCGGAATTAAATTAACTAACCTTGAATAATAAACTGAATAAAGTATACATTAGTAACACTTTCCGCATCTACACCCATCGTTTCAACGATGATATCTCTAATATCCTCACGTGCACGTTCCTGTCCATTAGTTTTATTTAATGACTGATACTCTGTATTTCTAAAATACTCATAAACATTATTGACAAGTTTAGATTTATTTTTTTCGAAATCTGCAGCCATATCCGCATTTGTGTATTCGATACTAATCTGAAACTTCAGTATTTTTCCAGGATCCTTAATGTTAGTGTACATCTCCTCCATTTGATACTCCTGGTAAACGACAACTGGTTCTTTGGTATCTTTATTTCCAAGTATCATGAAGGCGCCTACACCGCCGCCAATTAACACGACCAAAACGACCGCTATGATGATGATTAATTTTTTATTCATAACGAAAACTCCTTCTGTTAATTTTCTCCTGTTGTACTTTGTGGCTCATTAGCAGCCGCAATAGTACTTAGGACGACGATGTCAACTCTGCGGTTTTTTGACCGTCCTGCACTATCCGCATTTGAAGCTATAGGTTGGTATTCTCCATAACCTGAAGCTGAAAGTCTATCTGGGTCTAATCCAATATTCGCTATCATATACTTGATAACGTTGGTTGCTCTAGCTGTAGACAATTCCCAATTCGACGGGTATCTAAAACTATTCATGGGGACATTGT
>JBGSUZ010000408.1:0-4234 GCA_041753235.1 Acidaminobacteraceae bacterium | reverse complement strand
ACAGGCCGAATACGTTTTAGACGGCAGTGGACTGCTCGCCATGCCATCGTTTACAGACCTGCATGTCCATTTTAGAGAGCCGGGGTTTGAGCACAAAGAGACACTTTTAACCGGACAATACGCAGCCATTCGCGGCGGTGTAGCCCAAGTCGTCACCATGCCAAATACCAAACCACCCATCGACCGCGCAGACCGATTGAACCATTACCAACATCTCATTTCAAAAAATCCTTTAATCGATATTTTACCATCCGTAGCCATAACTCTTGACCAAGCCGGTCAAGAACTTACAGACCTAGAGACCTTAACACAGCTCGGCGCAGCCGCCTATACAGACGACGGACGCACTGTTATGGACCCTGAACACCTTAAAACAGCACTAGAAATCAGCCAGAAACACCATAAGCTCGTCATGACCCACTCTGAAGACCATGAAGCAGCAGCGAAGACACCTAATAAGCCCTACCCGCCAGAAGTGGAAAGCGACATCGTTGCTAGAGACATCCAAATTCTCGAACAAACGGGCGGATACCTGCACATCGCCCACCTAAGCACAGAAGGCGCATTGCAAGCAGTTGCAGAAGGCAAGAAAAAAGGCCTAACCGTCAGCTGTGAAGTTTCCCCACAACATTTATACTTCAACGCAGACCAGCTCAACTTTGAGACCGCCCAGTACAAAGTCAACCCGCCCCTACGCGGTGAGGCCAATAGACAGGCACTCATAGAAGGGGTGAAAAAGGGACTTATAGACGCTATCGCCTCAGACCACGCCCCACATGAAGCCAGCAGCAAAGTAGAACCATACACCACAGGCGCCTACGGCTTCACCGGACTTGAAACCATGTTCAGCGTCGTCAACACCGTGTTTGAAGCATCCAATATACCGATGCAAACTCTCATCCGCATGATGAGCCTTAACCCCCGGGAACTCCTCGGTCAAGCGCCGAACTATATAGAAGACAACACACAAGCAAACCTAGTGCTCATAGATCCAGCAGCAGAGTGGACAGTCAGTGCAGAGGAACTTGTATCCAAAAGTCAAAACAGCCCCTGGGTAGGTAAAACCCTAAAGGGCAAAGTCATACATCTAGTCAAAGGCCAACAGCTACTACTCAAAGGAGGCAAAATCAATGTCATCTAAAAGACTTATTGAAAAAATGCTAGAGAAAAACAGCGTACTCTGTGTCGGACTCGACCCCGTTGTCAATCAGCTGCCAGAATCGCTCAAGCAGCAAATCGAAGCAGAGGGAAAAACACTGGAAGCAGCAGCTAAAGCCGTTTTAACGTTCAACAAAGCCATCATCGACGCCGTTCATGACCTCGTAGCCGTCGTTAAACCCCAATCGGCCTATTACGAACTCCTTGGCATAGAAGGCCTCCGAGCCTATCAAGAAACCGTTCGCTATGCCCAGTCCAAGGGACTTTACGTTATTGGAGACATCAAGCGAGGCGACATTGGCTCTACCTCAGCAGCGTATGCCAAAGCCCACCTCGGGACAGTGGACATCTTAGGTAGCCAGCACAGCTTGTTCCACACAGACGCCATCACCATCAACCCCTATCTAGGCGATGACTCCAACAATGAATTCTATAAAGTCGCCAAGGCAACTGACAGCATGAACTTTGTTCTCGTCAAAACCTCAAACCCAAGCTCACATCAGCTGCAGAATAAAAAATCAGACGAAAAAACCATTTACGAATGGGTTGCAGAAACCATCAATAACAACGACTATAATGAAGCCAACGACTACGGTTACAGCGACATCGGCGCAGTCGTCGGCGCAACCTACCCAGAAGAACTACAGCACCTAAGAGACCTCATGCCTAAAACCGTATTTCTTATCCCCGGCTATGGCGCACAAGGCGGAACCGCGGCAGACATCGTCGGTGGATTCGACACAAGAGGCCTAGGCGCTATCGTCAACTCATCCAGAGGCATCATCTTCGCTTATGAGAAAGAAGATGGCAGCCAACCTTATACCCACTACATCCGAGAAGCAGCAATAAGCGCAAACGCAGACCTGAACGGTGCTCTAGCCGCAGCAGGCAAAGCCATGGGAGGTACGCATGACAAATAAACTGCATACCCTCAAAGTGGTTGAAAACAATCAAAAAGCATCCGATATTTACGAAATTATATTAGAAAACCCAGGGCTCACAGACATCAAACCCTGCCAATTCTTCAATTTAGGCATAAAAGCACAAGGGAATCCAATCCTCAAGCGCCCTATCAGCGTCAGCCAAGTTACTGAAAAAGGCATTCATTTCGTTATCAAACAACTCGGTGAAGGCACCCAAAGACTATGCAAATTAAATCCAGCCGATGAAGTCCTCGCAGTAGGGTCACTCGGCAACGGATTTGACCTATCACAAAATTTACAAACTGAGAAATTACTGCTGATTGGCGGCGGCATAGGAACAGCACCACTGCTCGAACTTGCAAAAAAAGCGAAAGAAGAAGGCAAGCAAGTAGACGTGGTTCTAGGTTATCTCAATGAAGCCTACCTAGTCGATGAATTCTTTGCCTATACAGATAATTTACTCATTTGCACCATGGACAACCTTCAAAATCAATTAGACATCCAGTGCAAAGACCAAATTCAATACTTCCGAGGCAACGCCGTTGAAGCTGTAGAAAGCCTTGAACTAGAACTAAAGGATTATACCATCACTGCTTGCGGGCCAGATATCATGCTAGAGAAAACAAAGGAAGCATTTGAGCACCAGTGTGAAGCACTTTATCTAGTTACAGAAGAAAGAATGGCCTGCGGTATGGGCGCCTGCCTTGTTTGTGCCAAAAAAGTCATCCAAAACGATGAAGAAAAAATGGTAAGAACCTGTATAGAAGGTCCTGTATTCCTAGGAAGCGAGGTGCAATTCTAATGAATATGACATGCGACTTAAATGGCCTCATATTAAAAAATCCAATCACCGTAGCCTCAGGAACATTTGGATTCGGAAAAGAATTTGAAGACTATTTTGACATAGGACTGCTTGGCGGTATTTCCGTCAAAGGCCTTACTTTAGAGCCAAGACTAGGTAATCCAGTACCAAGACTCGCAGATACGCCAATGGGCATCATCAACAGTGTCGGCCTCCAAAATCCAGGAATCCGTAGTTTTATCAAAAATGAAATTCCTTATTTAAGAAATTACGACACTAAAATCATAGTCAATATTAACGGCAATACCTTAGAAGAGTACACTCAAATGGCAGCACTCTTAAAAGATGAAGACATCGACAGCATAGAATTGAACATTTCTTGTCCAAACGTAAAATGCGGCGGCATGGCCTTCGGTACCAATCCAGAGATGGTCAAACAAGTCACCGCGGCTGTGAAAGAAGCCTCCCAAAAACACCTAATTGTTAAACTTAGCCCCAATGTTACCAGTATCAAAGAAATCGCCCTAGCAGCAGAAAGTGCCGGTGCAGACTGCCTATCCATGATTAACACCGTAACGGGCATGGCAATCGACATTAAAAAGAAAAGACCAGTCATTGCCAATCGGATTGGCGGATTATCTGGACCAGTCATTAAGCCAGTCGGACTACGCGCGGTATATGAAAGCTTCAGTGTCGTCAAAATTCCAATACTAGGTATGGGTGGTATCATGACCGGTACAGACACCGTAGAATATTTAATGGCAGGCGCAGCCGCAGTTGCTGTTGGAACAGCAACTTTAATCAGCCCCGATGCTGCTAAAATAATCCTTCAAGATTTCGAAAGCTACTGCTTAGAGAACCGAATCGAGTCGATGAAAGAACTTATCGGTGTTGCCCACGAGTTATAAATACACATTACAATAAGCGCTATATAAGGAAGGACGTTTTCGTATTTGATGGAAATGTCCTTTTTTCATAATAAGCAAAAAATAAAGAATAGTAGAACTTTTAAATGAGGTATTGACCATACGCATGTATCGTGTTAATCTATGTAAGTCCTCTTCGAGAGCACAAAACGCACTGAAAACTCTGAAGTTAAAAACTTTTAAAAAAGAGTTGACAGCTCGAAAGACAAGTGCTAAGATGTAATAGTCGCCAAGAGCGGTTAACGAAAACTTAACAAGTGTTTAAAATTGTTAGCAAGCAAATGCGACACAAACGATCTTTGAAAACTAAACAGTGTATAACCAAAAGCTTAGATTGATACGATGCATTATGCATCACAATTTAAAGTCTTCGTAAAGAAGACAAATGACTTTTTTAAGTCAGTGAGTCGAAACCGACCCCGTCG
>JBGSUZ010000407.1:0-11692 GCA_041753235.1 Acidaminobacteraceae bacterium | reverse complement strand
CGACGGGGTCGGTTTCGACTCACTGACTTAAAAAAGTCATTTGTCTTCTTTACGAAGACTTTAAATTGTGATGCATAATGCATCGTATCAATCTAAGCTTTTGGTTATACACTGTTTAGTTTTCAAAGATCGTTTGTGTCGTGTTTGACATTTCACTTTTTAGTAAGCCGTGAATGTTTAACTCGACGCTAGTATATGTTACTGCATTTCTTAATCGCTGTCAACACCTTTATTTAAAGTGTTTGTTAAGCTCGTGCTCAACGTTGACTGCTTAGTTATAATAGCATGTCTGCTTATAATAAGTCAACAGCTTTTTTAAAATTTTAATCGTACAATTTTTCTTCGAAATATTCTAAATTATTTGATACGTTTGTTCTTTAACCAATTAGAGGCTAATCAATAAATGCTCGTCTGTAGTTCTCTCTTGGGTAAATCTCGAACACAACATAGCCAAAAGAAAAGTCTCTTCTTTTAAGTAACAATTCTTCATCTTCATTTGAGAAGATGTAACCCATGCCAAATCTGTCTACAAAACTCCAGCCATTCTTAGACATAACCTCTTTTACAGCCACTTCTGCATCGGATTTTCTAGTAACAAACATTAGCGTTTTCTGAGAAACCAGTGCTATCTTTTTACGTCCAAGTGTAAGTTTGCTAATACCGATTAATAAATCATACCATTTTAACTCATAATAAACCTTTGCTGCTATAACAATAAATGCAACTACACCTATAAAAGCTACGATGGAATTCTTCTTATTTTGTTTCATTATACATTACCTCCCGTTTTTCTAACATTATACCTCAATTGATTGTAAATATAAAACTAACTTTTACTATAGGAAATTTCAATCATTTCAGCGCCATTTTTTATTTTTCTCATAAATGTGATTTATTTCAAAAATTATGCTTGTAATGACATAATACCCATGGTAATATGTACATATAGAAATTACATAAATTTGAATATTTTCTACCGAAGCACTTTTATTAATTTCTTTACGTCATAATATAGGAGGCAGTCGACATGGTAAAGAATGCTCCAGCATGTGCAATTTGCAACGGAAGCCACGAGCTTGTTGAGTTCAAAGGTACTTTTGTTTGCAAACATTGCATCGATCACGTAAAAACTGAAGCTTAATCAAACAAAAAAAAGAAGCGAGTACTCGATTGTCCCGAGAACTCGCTATTTTTTTTACAGTTCAGTCATTCTCACAAATGGATCAATTTGTGAGCCAGTGCCTGGTATTTTGTTGACTACCCAAGACTGTTTGCCACCTTCTTCAACTAAATCAACTCTTCTAACAAGGTCAATTGCTGATCCTTTTCTCATTCGTACAACTTGAACACCTACAGTATTCTTAGTCGCTTTTTCAGGTATAAGCTCAGAATTTACAACGACAGCTGTATATTGGTCTACACCCGCTTTTCTCACTAAGAGATAATCTGCTGACTCAGAGATATAGTCAATCATCATAAGACTAGATTCATCAGAATAAGCCTTAACAAGCTTTTTGCGGTTAGTCTTCGTCTCATAGCTCTTAAGTGGAACTCTTGCCATTTTACCGTTTTCAAAGGCATAGAGCATAAATCCTTCATACGTCTTTGTATTAATAACATATTTAACGTTTTCATCAGCATCTAATTTGAGTATATTTGGAATATAATCACCTAAGCTACTCGCTTTATGTTCTTCAATTTCATGGGCTTTTAGCTTATAGACTTGATGCTTGTCTGTGAAGAATAAGATGTCATCTAAATTACTGCCATCCATCTCTTGAACAATTCGGTCATCATCCTTAAGTTTATGCGTACTTGACGCTCTTAATGACACTAAAGACACCTTTTTAAGGTAGCCGTGATCTGTAATGAACAATTTTAGGTTGAAGTCTTCTATCTCATGCTTATCTTCGTGGAACCTAACTTTTTCTAGATGTAGTATTTCAGTTTTCCTTGGCCGACTATGCTTTTTAATGATTTCTTTCTGATCTTTCTTAATAATCTTCTTAATTTCTTCTTCTGAACTTAAACACTTTTGAAGTGTTGCCACTTCCGCATCTAACTTCTTGATTTCTGAAATTCGATTGATTAGATAATCTTTATTTAAATTTCTAAGTTTGATCTCTGCGACATAGTCTGCCTGAATTTCGTCGATATGAAAGGCTGCCATTAAATTTGGTACAACCTCTGCATCTTTGTCTGTATCCTTTACAATCTGAATCGCACGATCAATATCTAGCAATACCTTTCTAAGGCCGTTTAGCAAATGAAGTTTAGCAGAGATGGTATCTAGGTCGTATTGTAGGCCGCGTTGAATACAGCGGATTCTGAACCGTAACCACTCTCTTATGAGTCCTTTTACCCCTAATACTTGTGGCTTGCCGTCTATCAGTACATTAAAGTTACAGCTAAACGAGTCCTCTAAAGGCGTGTAGCGGTATAACTTTGTCATAAAGGCTTCTGGGTCAACGCCACGTTTAAGATCAATTGCAATTTTAAGACCACCTAAGTCCGTTTCGTCTCGTATGTCGTTAATCTCTTTAATTTTCCCTGACTTAACTAACTCAATAATTTTTTCGATAATAGCTTCTACTGTGGTGGTGTATGGAATCTGAATAATCTCAAGACAGTTAAGTTTCGTGTCCACGCGGTACTTAGCCCGGATTTTGAACCCGCCAGTTCCTGAGGCGTATATTTCTCGGAGAACTTTTTCATCATGAATTAAGTAACCACCTGTAGGAAAATCTGGTCCTGTTATAATCTGGCTTAAATCAACTTCAGGATTATCAATATATTGGATAACCGCTTCACATACTTCTGCTAAGTTAAATGAGCATATATTACTCGCCATACCAACAGCAATACCTCTATTAGCACCAACTAAAATATTAGGAAAGCGCGTAGGTAAGAGGACTGGTTCCTTCATTCTGCCATCATAATTGTCTACAAAGTCTACGGTATTTTTGTCGATGTCTTTGAAAATTTCCTCACAGAGCAAATCTAGTTTAACCTCTGTGTACCTAGAAGCTGCAAAGCGCATATCTCTAGAGCTGACCTTACCAAAGTTACCCTTTGAATCGATGTATGGGTGTAAAAGTGCATCATAACCACGAGTCAGTCTTACAAGAGTTCCGTAAATTGCTTGGTCACCATGAGGATTAAGTTTCATGGTTTGTCCAACGACATTGGCAGACTTAGTTTTTGCTCCATGCAAAAGTTTCATTTTGAACATGGTGTATAAAAGCTTTCTATGCGATGGCTTGAAGCCGTCTATTTCAGGAATGGCTCTAGAGACGATGACAGACATGGCGTAGGGCATATAGTTTTGTTCAAGCGTTTCTGTAATTCTTTGTTTGATTGCGTTCATGTGTCACCTCTTAACTTAAATCTAGTAATTCCAAATAGTCGTCACCAAATTGCTCAATAAAGGCTTTTCTGCCTTCTAGGTCATCACCTAAAAGCGTTTCAAACATGGTTTCGGTTTTATGGAATTCTTCTGGTTCTATTTCAATAAGTCTGCGAGAATCTGGGCACATGGTTGTCTTCCACATCATGTCTGGTTCGTTCTCACCAAGTCCTTTTGACCGTTGAATGCTGTAATTACCTTTAAGCTTTTTGACGATTTTCTGTTTCTCTTGCTCATTGTAGGCAAAGAATGTCTCATTCTTTACGTTGATTTCAAAGAGCGGTGTTTCTGCTATATAAATCTTTCCTTCTTTAATAAGCGTTGGCGTTAAAGCGTAGATCATTGAAAGAATGAGTGTTCTAATCTGATAACCGTCGACGTCTGCATCGGTACAGATGATGATCTTGTCGTAGTTGAGCAGGTCTAGATTAAATGTGTCAAAGTCCTTTGAATGCTTATTGCGAATCTCTACGCCACAGCCCATGACTTTTAGCAAATCTACGATGATGTCGTTTTTAAAAATTTTGTCGTAGTCTGCCTTGAGACAGTTAAGAATTTTACCTCTGACTGGCATGAGTGCTTGGAACTCTGAGTCACGTGCCAATTTACAGGCACCTAAAGCCGAGTCACCCTCTACAATGTAAAGTTCTCTTCTTTTAATGTCCTTTGTTCTACAGTCTACAAATTTCTTGACCCTAGTTGTGATGTCGTTCTTGCTGCTCAATGTCTTTTTAAGATTGAGTCTGGTAACCTCTGCTTTTTCTCGACTTCGCTTATTGATGAGAATTTGTTCGGCAATGCGCTCTGCTTCGTCCATATTCTCTATGAAGTAGATTTCTAAGTTCTTTCTAATAAAGTCCGTGATAAATTCTTGGATATACTTATTAGTAATGGCTTTCTTAGTTTGGTTTTCATAGCTTGTCATGGTTGAAAAACTGTTACTAACCAGCACGAGACTATCTTGAACGTCCACAAAGGTAATCTTCTTTTCGTTTTTAGTGTACTTGTTGAGCTTTTTGATTAACTTGTCAATTTCGTTGGTGAAAGCTAGTTTCACTGCCTTGTCCGGCGAGCCGCCGTGTTCAAGGAAACTAGAGTTGTGATAATACTCCAGCAAATTGACTTCATTATTAAAGCAAAACGCCAGCTCTGCCTTGACCTTGTACTCTGGTTTGTCCTCACGGTCTCGACCTCTGCCCTCATCTGAAAACAGTTTGATTTTACTGAGGGTTGCGTCTGATTCTTCTATCACTTCCTCAATGTAATCTGTTATACCATTTTCATAGATAAACTCAAAAGTAAGTTCTGAGGCTTCATCGATTAGGATGAACTTGAGGCCTTTGTTAACGATAGCTTGACGCTTTAACGTTTCTTGAAAGAAATCAAGCGGTATGTGAATTTCTGTAAATACGTCCATGTCAGGCTTCCATTTCTGGATTGACCCTGTTGTCTTTTGGTTCGTTTTTTCCTTGATGATTCCCCCCACATTGTTCCCCTTTTCAAAGTGAAGGTCATATTGATAGCCATCTCTGACGACGGTAACGTCCATGTACTCAGAGCTATACTGAGTCGCACAGGCACCAAGGCCATTTAGACCAAGTGAGTACTCGTAGCTTTCTCCTGTGACATTTTTGTACTTACCGCCTGCATAGAGTTCACAGTATACCAGTTCCCAGTTGTAACGTTCTTCCTTAGGATTATAGTCAAGAGGAATGCCTCTTCCTTGGTCCTTAACCGTAATGGAATCGTCGCTATGACGAATAACGGTAATTTCTGAACCATGGCCTTCTCTGGCTTCATCGATTGAATTGGAGAGGATTTCAAAGAAGGAATGTTTACACCCTTCTATGCCATCTGATCCAAATATTACTGCAGGTCTTTTTCTGACCCGGTCTGCACCCTTTAACGAGGAAATGCTTTCATTATCATATTGTTTCTTTCCCTTTACCACTAACACACCTCATTTAACTGATTTCTTAGGCTGGGTACGTCTTTTAGACGCAATCCTCCCTCATTATATTACAAACAAATGTTCCACGCAAATGATGCGCATAAAAAAGCTTGGCATTCTTCCTTTTTTTGAATATTCCCACTTGCACAACAGACAATCCTCTGCTATAATCATCAAAATGTGTTTGTGAAACATACACTTGTCTTTCTATCGCGGACACTTCTGCGATAAGCGTACATTAGCATTTTATTTCGCGAGGTGAATTTATGAATAAAAGTCGATTTATTGTCGTCAGCAAAGATATTGCCCCGGAAGTGTTTATTAAGGTGCTCGAAGCCAAAGAAGGGCTGGAAAACGGCTTATTCGAAGGGGTTAGCGAGGCCACTAAAGGGGTAGGTATTAGCAGAAGCACCTACTATAAATATGTGGATCATGTTTTCCCTTTAGCCGAAGGCGCTCTGGGTAAAAAAATTACGATTTCCTTACTGCTCAATCACGAATCTGGCGTACTCAGTGGTCTTTTGCAAGTGATTGCCAGCAAAAACTGCAATGTATTAACCATCAGTCAGGACCCACCTATCAATGGCATGGCTAACGCTTCTTTGACCTTTGATATTTCTGAACTCAATTGCACCTTTGAAGACTTAACCGATGCGCTCAAAACAGCAAAGGGCGTTAAAAAAATATCGATCATCGCTATTGAATAGGAGGCACATATCATGAAGGTCAAAATAGCAATGTTGGGCTGTGGCACCGTTGGGAGTGGTTTTTTAGAAATACTCCAGCGGCAGTCCTTATCACTTAAAGAACAATTTGATTTAGACTACGAGGTTGTCAGTTTATTAGTCAGGCAACCTGAAAAATACAACGCGCATATCTTCTCTCCAGTTCTGACCGCAGATTTTAATTTGGTTTTAGAAAAAAAGCCAGACCTAGTACTAGAACTGATGGGTGGCATTGAACCTGCTAAGTCCTATATAGAAGCGGCAATTCGTCAAGGGTGCCACGTTATAACAGCCAACAAAGATTTACTAGCTGTTCACGGCGCACAGCTATTCGCACTTGCGAAGAGGCACGGCGTTACAATTGGTTTTGATGCCAGTGTGGGGGGTGGCATTCCTATCATTAAACCTTTAAAAGATGGGTTGCGTTTCACTGGTATTAACAAAGTAAGTGGTATTGTCAATGGTACTTGCAACTACATCTTGTCTCGTATGACTGAGGACGAGTTGAGTTATCAAGAAGCGCTCTCCGAAGCAATGGCCTGTGGTTTTGCAGAGAGCAACCCCCATGCTGATGTTTCTGGTCTAGATAGTGCCAGAAAACTATGTGTACTTGCTACTTTGGCCTTTTCAAAAGCTGTGACACCTGACTGCGTGAAAACTAATGGCATTGAGGCAATCGATAAGGCAAACATCCAGCTGGCTAAAGCCAATGGCATGAAAATAAAACTGGTTGCTTTCTCATCTACACATGACAATGAAATTTACTCAGTGGTCCAGCCTTGCATTGTCAGCCCTTGCCACGCCTTCTTCAATATTGATCAAGAATACAACTGTATTGAGCTGTGCAGCAATGATTTTGGCGCTTTGCATTTTTCAGGAAAAGGCGCTGGTAAACTAGCAACAGGAACCGCTGTCTTTGGAGACTTTGTAGATTATTTAAACGGCAAGGCAGACAAAGCCTTAGTTTACTCGGGGGATACGTCGTTTACACCACTCCCCTTGAACCCTGACCCTGAGCTGTGGATACTACAAATGACAAACAATCCTTCAGCCGATGAACTTGGTCGCATACTACAAACTTTTTCAGATCATCGACTGAGTATACAGCAGCACCCTGAGGTTGCTGGCATGCAATTAGAAATTGAAGGTATGCTGGAAAAGGAACTCCAAGAAAGATTGTCTTTACTTGCTGAGTGGTGTCCGGAAGTTAATCTGTTACCACTGGTTAAGCTATGTTAATACTTATTTTATAACGACTTTTACCCTTAAGGAGGTTTACCCCATGTATAAAGGACTTATTGATCACTATAGAAGTTATTTGCCAATCGAAGACCATGAAACTATTATCAGTCTTTGTGAGGGCCAAACCAAATTGATTCGTGCGACTAATTTGGAAAAAATGCTACCCGGTTTGGAAATTTACCTGAAATTCGACGGACTTAACCCAACGGGTTCTTTTAAAGATAGAGGCATGACGATGGCAGTTACCAAGGCTTTTAATGCTAATAGCAAGGCGGTTATTTGTGCCTCTACTGGCAATACCTCTGCTTCCATGGCGGCCTATGCGGCAAAAGCGGGGATGAAATCCTTTATGCTGATTCCTGATGGGAAAATCGCGCTGGGAAAACTGGCTCAAGCGGTGGCTTATGGGGCTGAGATTGTACCAATTACAGGTAACTTTGATGAAGGTTTGGACATGGTTAAAACCTTTTGTGAAAACCACCCAGTCACTATGGTCAACTCAATTAACCCATTTCGTATTGAAGGTCAAAAAACAGCCGCATTTGAGATTTGTGACGATTTAGAGGACGCCCCAGACTACTTGATGATTCCTGTCGGTAACGCAGGCAATATTACCGCTTACTGGAGAGGGTTCAAAGAATACAAGAGTTTTGGCAAATCCACTCAATGTCCTGCACTATTCGGCTTCCAAGCAGAAGGTGCTGCACCCATGGTTAAAGGACATAAGATTGATAAGCCCGAAACTGTTGCAACCGCTATTCGTATTGGTAACCCAGCAAGCTGGCAGTTTGCCGAGGAGGCATTAAAAGAATCAAGTGGACGCGTTCAAGCCATTGACGACGATACAATTCTTAAATACCAATGTTTACTCGCCTCTACTGAAGGTATTTTTGCCGAACCAGCTTCCTGTATTTCTGTAGCAGGCCTCTTCCACGCATATGAAAACAAGCAAATTGAAATGAACAGTCGTGTCGTATGTGTGCTCACAGGCAACGGTCTTAAAGATTCGGACATCATTATGAAGTCAGGCTTTGAAATGCCCTCAGTAAAAGAAAACTTTGCGGAGGTTCAGGCCCAGCTATTAAGGGGGATATAGGAATGATTCATATAAAAGTACCGGCAACTACTGCCAACTTAGGCCCGGGTTTTGATACGCTCGGTTTGGCACTGAATTTATACCATGAGATTGAGGTCAGCCATAGTGTTTCTGCCAGTTCTTCCGTACACTGGGCTCATGCAGAGCAGTCTATGACTGATGATGAAAACCTTGTAATCCAAGGGATGATGTCTGTTTTTAAACGTTACGGTGCACTGCCGGTTCCTTATACACTGGAAATGCTCAATTGTGACATTCCTGCCTCCCGTGGTCTTGGTAGCAGTGCAGCTGCTTATGTGTCTGGGGTGGTGGCTGGTCTTTACTTGCTGGACTTGCCTATAGATAAAAAGACGATTTTAAAAATCGCCTCAGATTTGGAGGGTCACCCTGACAACGTTGCACCGGCTGTCTTTGGCGGACTGGTAGCTTCCTGTATGGTAGAACATGATGTGATTTTTCAAACTGTACACATGGGCAAACCCATTCAGTTCATTGCATTGATTCCAGACTGCAAACTGAGCACCCTAGAAGCTAGAGCGGTTCTTCCAGAGTTTTATACAAAAGCTGAAGTGGTCTTTAGTTTGTCGCATTTGTCGATATTAATTAGCGCACTTCAAAATGGGAAATATGATCTTTTAAGAAATGCAACTCAGGATATGCTCCACCAACCCCACAGACTAAGCCTAATGCCTGACGCTGAACGACTTGTGTCTCTCAGTCAACAAGATAATTGCTACGGCGGCTTTGTCAGCGGCGCGGGTTCAACTTATATGCTCATGTGCGCGCCAGAAAATCTATCTTTAGTACTGGCGCAAGCCGAACAACTCCTATCAAAAGGCAGCGCATGTTGGAATATTAAACCTCTAGACTTAGAAGCACAAGGCACATATTGGGAGGTACATTAGCATGGCGTTATACGTACAAAAATTTGGAGGTAGCTCAGTCTCCTCACCAGAACGAATTCAGCATGTTGCTTCACGAATTCAAAAGAATGTGGCTGCTGGCAATCAGCTGGTTGTCGTTGTCTCTGCAATGGGAGATACAACGGATGATCTAATCCACCTTGCAAAAGCCATTAGCCGTAACCCATCTCCTAGAGAAATGGATATGCTACTTTCCACGGGTGAACAAGTCTCTATAGCCCTACTCTCTATTGCGTTACATGAGATTGGTGTTTCATCTATTTCTATGACAGGCGCTATGAGTGGGATTGAAACTTCTTTACAGCATAGAAAGGCAAAAATTACAAACATTGATACGCAGCGACTCCAATCTGCTTTGAAAAATTACCAAGTCGTCATTGTAGCGGGCTTTCAGGGCATGACACCAGAAGGTGAAATTACGACGCTCGGCCGCGGCGGTTCAGATACAACTGCCGTTGCAATTGCCGCCTCGCTTGGAGCAAGTTGCTGTGAAATATATACAGACGTATCTGGTGTTTACTCTTCAGATCCGCGATTGGTGCCAAATGCAAAAAAACTGGATGTAATAGACTATGACGAAATGCTTGAAATGGCAAAGCTAGGCGCTGGTGTCCTCCACCCTAGGTCTGTTGAGATAGGACGTAAATTTAAAATACCGATTGTAGTCCGCTCTACTTTTGATGATTTGGACGGCACAACGGTCAAGGAGGTTAATCAAATGGAACAAGTAGAAGTCAGAGGTGTTGCCCTCGATGATGATATTGCTAGAATCTCAGTCACTGCGGTGCCTGATCAGCCTGGAATCGCTTTCAATTTATTTAGCGCACTGGCGGCAAAATCCATTGCAGTCGATATGATTATTCAGAACTTAAACCGTAATGAACATAATGATATTTCATTTACTATTGGTCAAGACGACTTGCAAGAAGCGCTTGAAGTTTGTCGTGAATTTTGCAATCACTTTGCACCAACCGCTCAAATTCTCCACGATGCCCATACGGCTAAACTCTCTATACTTGGCACAGGTATTTGTGGACATGCAGAAGTAGCTTCGAAACTATTCAAAACGCTGTTTGAAGCAGGTGTAAATATAGAAATGATTAGTACTTCTGAAATAAGGATTTCATGCTTAATAGATGCAGATGCCGCTAAATCTGTTGCTAAACTGGTACACGAGGCATTTGGCCTTGAAGGCGAAGCGGTGTAGTGGTGTTTCCCTTTAGACTCGCTCTGCTTTTCAAATAAAATTTCATGCAACTTAAACAGCCCGAGACTTTTAAACTAAGTCCGGGCTGTTGTTATTTTGTAATATGCTTATATTGAGATCAATTAAAACGACACGCGTTTTCCATTTGCAATAAAGATTGTACGCTCACAAATATTGGTCACATGGTCTGCGATGCGTTCCAAGAAACGACCAATGAATAGCAGGGAAATAATCTGATCCATGTGGGTCTTATCATCGTGAATATAGTTTAAGAGTTCCTTATAAATCTCGATGTATAGGACGTCTACTTCATCGTCTCGCTGAGCGGTTAAGGTTGCTAGGGCTGCGTCGCGTCGCACATAACTGTCGAGTGTCGAACGAATCATTTCTTGTACAATATATGCCATTTTAGGCAAGTCTACTAGTGGTTTAAAGTGAGGGACATGTCCAATTTCAACGACAATTTCAGCAATGTTGACACAGTGGTCACCAATTCGCTCAAGGTCTGTGATGATTTTCATGACCGAGCTGAGTTTGCGCAGGTCGCCTGCCAGTGGATTTTGGAGTGCGATTGTATTTAAACATTTCTGTTCAATGATGGTTTCAAGCTCATCCATTCGTTCATCTCTACCAATAACTATTTTTGCTAGTTCTACATTCTGTTTGGTCAATGCGGATACGCAGTTGGTTAGCTGTTCCTCTGCCAATGTGCCCATTTCGAGTAAAAGCTCATCTATTTCAGCTATTTTCAGTTCTAATTTTGGTCTCATATGCGTCTCCTCTTAACCAAATCTTCCAGTAATATAGTCCTCTGTTTTCTTGTTGATTGGGGTTGAAAACAGTTTAGTCGTCTTTTCATACTCCACTAAGTCACCCATTAAGAAGAACGCCGTGTGGTCTGAAATACGGCCTGCCTGTTGCATGGAGTGGGTTACAATGACGATTGAATATTTCTTTTTGAGTTCAAGTGCCAACTCTTCAATTTTCATAGTCGCAATAGGGTCAAGTGCTGAGGTTGGTTCATCCATTAAAAGAATTTCTGGTTCAACGGCTAACGCTCTTGCAATACAGAGTCTCTGTTGCTGACCGCCAGAAAGTCCCATGGCACTTTTCTTAAGTCTATCTTTCACTTCATCCCAGAG
>JBGSUZ010000406.1:0-5577 GCA_041753235.1 Acidaminobacteraceae bacterium | reverse complement strand
GCTGGCATTTGAACTATCGCAAGCAGTGCGTCCAAACCGTCCATGATGCCGCCTTTTATTGGCAGTCCAATGACTGGCAGTGTCGTGTGAGAGGCAATGACACCCGGTAGGTGAGCCGCTTTGCCCGCCGCGCCGATGATTACTTCAAACCCGTTAGCTTCTGCATTAGTGACGAGTTCCATAACTTCATGGGGTGTTCTGTGAGCCGAAAGGATTCTCATTTCGACTGCAATGCCGAATTCGCTAAGTACCTTCTCTGCTTTTGAAACAATTTCTAAATCCGAATGACTTCCCATAATGATGGCGACTTTCATGAATATCCTCCTAAAAATACGAACATTATCGTTTTAAGTTTGTATGATATTTCGTTTTTGTCTTGTCTTCATCTTACCAATTATCTGACGAAGCTTCAACCGTTTTAACTATAATTTTTCATGTCTTTTTTGCAAAACTTTTTGGATTGGTAAACCCTTCAAGTCGTTTATTTAAAATAGCTGACGCCTGCTTCAAATACCTTCATGTCAAAGCGTCCCGGAATGTTTTTATAGGTGTTGAGACCTATGCGTTCTGCATGACCCATTTTACCGAATATTCTGCCGTCTGGGCTAGTAATGCCCTCAATGTCGAACATTGAGCCGTTAAGGTTGCTACCCGCCGTGTAGTGGGTTGCCAGCTGACCATTTGTCTTAAGGCGCTCATACCATGCCTCGTTACAGAAGAATCTGCCTTCACCGTGAGACATTGCCACTTGGTAAGGCGTGTCCTTTTCAGCCATTGTGAGCCAAGGCGATGTATTTGCAGTCGCTTCAATGCTGACTATTTTAGAAATGTGCTTACCGCAAGTATTGTACGTGAGGGTAGGTGCATCGTCTTCTAATGTTCGGATTTCACCATAAGTTACTAACCCTAATTTTACAAGGGCTTGGAAGCCATTGCAAATACCAATCATAAGACCGTCACGCTCTTTGAGAAGCTTCATAACTTCCGCCGCCAGTTCTGGGTTTCTGAACACACTGCAAATGAACTTGCCTGAACCGTCTGGCTCGTCCCCAGCGCTGAAACCGCCCGGCAGTGCAATGATTTGAGACTCCTTGACCGCTTGTACAAAGGTATTGAGACTGTCCTGCACGTCCGCGGCTGTTTTGTTTCTGAATATTTCTACTCTCGCACTCGCACCAGCCAGTTCAAAAGCTCTTGCCGTGTCTACTTCACAGTTTGTACCTGGGAAGGCCGGAACGAAAACTTTAGGCTGTGCGCCTTTGAGGAGCTGAACGCTTCTGACTTTTGAAAGGTCGTAGCTGTCCATTGCACCCGTTACCAGTTCTGTACCAGATGCTGCTTTGACTCTAGGGAAGACGCTTTCAAGCGGCTGTTCCCAGACTTTTTCAACAGTGCTGAGGTCAATGCACTCGCCGTTTGCTTCTAAAGTCCATTTAGCCGATGTCCTGCCCACCAGTTTCAAGTTATTCATAGAATCAAGTTCTTCAAGGACTGACTTGAGTGTTGCTTGAGCGGCTGTGTCTAGCTGAGCCGCAGGTTTTACTGCAAACACAATGGCGCCAAAGCGCTCTGTGAGCCAAGCATTTGTGTCAAAACTAAGTGCCACATCTGCGCTTAGACCAATTTGATTGCCTAAACTCATTTTAATGACTGCACCTAGAAGGCCACCCGGTTCTAAAGCCATTGCCGAAGACACTGCACCAGCAAGAATCAATTCGCTGTAGAGGTTGTAAGCCGCCTTAAGCGCTTCGAAGCTTGGAATGCCAAAAGCGTCTTTTTCTACATCTATTAAGTAAACCACTTCGTTAGAAGCTTTGAATTCTGGAGAAACAATATGCTCCGACTCCGCTACTGTTGCCGCAAATGCTATCAGTGTCGGTGGTACGGTCTTGTCTTTAAAAGTGCCGGACATGGAGTCCTTACCGCCTATAGCGCAAAGTTCCAAGCCTTTAAGAGCATAAGCACTGCCAAGGAGCGCTTTGTATGGCTTGCCCCACTTCTGTGGGTCGTCGCCGAGTTTTTCGAAGTACTCCTGCATAGAGAACTTCACTTTGCCAAGGTCGCCGCCGACTGCTACGGTTTTCGCAAGGGCTTCTACCGTACATTTTGCACCGCCGCTGAACGGGTCTGCGCTGAGGGCTTCTGGGTTGTAACCTGCCGCCATAACCGTTGCCGTGCTGACGTTCTTGCCGTAAGCAGGGATTCTGCTGACCATCGCCTGAGTTGGTGTCTTTTGACGTCTACCGCCGAATGGCATGTGGACTGAAAGTGCCCCGACGCTGTTGTCAAAGTTTTCTACAAGGCCTTCTTGTGAGCAGAAGTTGAGTTCGCCAGCAAGAGCTGTTGCTGCTTCTGTGAGGCTTATATTGGCTTCAATTTCCGTGCTAACATCTACACCGACCGCTGTCTCTACCACCACTGCCTGTTCACGTTTTGCCCCGTTAGTCTCTATAAAATCTCTTTTAAGTTTCAGTACCGTTTCGCCCTGCCAGTTCATGGTCAGGTAACCGTCGTCTGTAACCGTTGCCACTTGGTAAGCTTCTAAGTTTTCAGAAGCTGCCAGTGCAATAACCGCTGCCGCGTCTTCTGGTGCTACAACGACTGCCATACGCTCTTGGCTCTCAGAAATGGCAAGCTGTGTGCCGTCTAGGCCTTCATACTTGGTTCTAACTGCGTCGAGTTCAATTTCAAGGCTGTCAGCAAGTTCTCCAACCGCTACCGAAACGCCGCCAGCACCAAAGTCGTTGGACTTTTTCACGAGGGCCGCAAAGTCCGCTCTGCTATATAAACGCTGTAATTTTCTTTCTTCCGGTGCATTCCCTCTTTGTACTTCTGACGCACAGGTTTCGAGGGAATCTTCGTTATGTTCCTTAGAGGAACCTGTTGCGCCGCCACAACCGTCAATGCCCGTTTTGCCGCCAATGAGAAGAATTACATCGCCTGAAAGCGGGCTTTCTCTTCTGACTTGGTCTCTTGGCACCGCTCCTATGACTGCGCCCACTTCCATACGCTTCGCAAGAAAGCCTTCGTGGTAGTATTCTCTAACAAAGCCTGTTGCCAGACCAATTTGATTGCCGTAACTGCTAAAACCTTTTGCTGCACCTCTGGTAATAACCCGCTGTGCCAGTTTGCCTGAAAGCGTCTCTTCTAAAGAAGCTCTTGGGTCAGCCGCACCTGTAATACGCATACCTTGGTACACAAGCGCTCTGCCTGAAAGTGGGTCGCGAATCGCACCACCGAGACAAGTTGCCGCGCCGCCGAAAGGTTCAATTTCCGTTGGGTGGTTGTGGGTTTCATTCTTGAACAGAATCCAGTAAGGCGCTTTTGTGCCGTCTTCTAAAGTCACTTCTGTTTCAAAAGTTGCCGCATTTATTTCTTCTGACTCTAATACGTCTGTGAGTTTGCCTTGCTTCTTTAAGTACTTGGCGTTGATCGTCGCAAGGTCCATCAGTGTTACGGGTCTTGTCTTAGCACGTTCGCCGTAGACGGTTTCTCTCATGTGGTGGTAGTCTTGCTCAGCCGACTTGAGAAGTTCGTTGTAAGCCGATGTCTGTGTTCCTGTAGCACCCTGTTCACCATCAGCAAACGTCACCTCAGTAAGCTCTGTTGTGAAAGTCGTATGACGGCAGTGATCTGACCAGTAGGTGTCTAACACTTTTATCTCTGTATGGGATGGGACTCTATTTTCTGATTGGAAGTAGGCCTGAACTGTTTTAATATCTTCTAAGTTCATGGCAAGGCCTTCTGATTTGACGAAAGCAGCAAGTGCATTGTCGTCCATTGCGTTGAAGGCTTCATAACGAATCACTGCTTCTGGTGTTGGGAGGTGAACTGCTGTCGAAAGTGGCGCTTCTTTTGGAATTTCAATCGCTTCAACTGGGTTGATTAGGAATTGCTTAATACGAGCAAGCTCGTCTATTGAAAGGCTGCCTTTAAGGACAACGGCTTTGAAACTGTGGAGACCCACGTTTTCACCGAGTCCTAAAATTGCTAGACACTGTTTCGCTGAGTCCGCACGTTGGTCGTATTGACCCGGGAGGAGTTTATAATAAATAGCTGTTTCGTCTGCTTTTGTTTGAATGGTTTCATAAACCATGTCCGCATTGGGTTCAGAGAATACACAAGCGATGGCTTCGCTCATTTCTGCTGCGCTAAGACCTTCCACGTCATATCCGTTATACACGGTGATGCCTTCTACGCTGCTGATTTGAAGGAACTCTTTGATTTGCTTATGTAGGGCTGGGCTATCCACATCTAGACTTGGGCGTTTCATGACCAAAATACGATTCACCATGATTTTCATAACCTCCATGAACTTATATTAAACAACTGCCACGCGCAGCGGCTAATCCTGTTGTGTTTCTTCCTGCTATTATTTTAGCACCCTATCATATATAATTAAAATTAATCATTCTAATACAATTAATAAGGAGAGCTAATATATGAATTTACAATATGAGTGGTACAAGGTCTTCTACGCCGCCGCCAGACATTTGAATTACACAAAAGCCGCCGCGGAACTTTTCGTCTCCCAATCCGCTGTGAGCCAGACCATTCGACAGCTTGAAGAAAGCCTTGGCGTCAAACTCTTTTATAAGGAAGGCAGACAGATTCGACTGACCCATGAGGGCAAAGTCCTCTTAGAACACGTAGCGCCCGCGGTACAGCTCTTTGAAAAAGCCAGCAGTACGTTAAAAGACATGGGTAGCCCGACAGGCGGCAGTATTCGCATGGGCGCCAGTGACACGCTCAGTCGTTTCTTGCTTTTACCTTATATAAAGGCTTTTCACGAACAACACCCTAATATAAAAATCACCATCAACAACCGACCTTCCCCTATTTCTTCTGAACTTGTACAAAATGGTGAAATTGATTTTGCGGTGGTCAACTACGAATCGACACTGGAGACCCAGCGTCTCGCCGTTTATCCGCTAACGGATACTGAAAACGTATTTGTCGGCACTGACCAAGTCCTTGAAGCAGCTGGCTTATCAAAAGACAAACTCAATTTGAAAAAACTCAGCCGCTGCGCTCTCATTACCCTTGAGCCCAAGTCCACAACCAGAAGGCTACTCGACAGGTTTTTAGACGAACGTCGGGTGTCTTGGACGCCTGAATTCGAAGGCGGTTCTGTCGACCTCATCTTAGAAATGGCGTCTATAGGTATTGGTGTAGGGTTTGTCCCTAAAATGGCCATAGACAAATGGCGGGACCCACTGCTTAAAATATTACCCATCTCAGAGCGAATCCCTACAACTTCCGTCTGCATCGTTAAGCATATGCACATGCCGCTATCTCCGGCAGCTTCAACTGCTTTTGAGGCACTCTTGACTTCTTTTAAGGAAAAGCCCTAAGGAAATACCTAGTATATTGTATAGACAGTTTGTACTTATAATGTATTTAACTCAAACATAAACGCTTCTTGACCGATAAAGTAATTAGGGCGTGTCTGAAAACTAAAGTTTGTGCATAAACCAAGTCTTAGATACAATAAAAGAAAACAACTTGGAGATGCATGTCATGACACAAAAACGATACGAAATATCTGATCAACAATGGATTCAAATAAAAGATTTA
>JBGSUZ010000405.1:0-1997 GCA_041753235.1 Acidaminobacteraceae bacterium | reverse complement strand
AAAACGCAATTAAGCAAATAACCACCCTTCGAGAAGCAAGGTTTGAAAAGACATTAGGATATGTCGAACTTGAAATACTTGAAGTATTGGATCAACTAAAAAGAAACGGCTATAAGTTGTGTCTAATCAGCAATGCGGACGTCATTGACATCAAGCACTGGAAACAGTCTCCTCTGACACGTTATTTTGATCAGGTAATTTTCTCGTGTGAAGTCGGCTGTATTAAGCCAAACAAGGCTATTTATCAATCGGCACTTCATCAACTGCAGGTCAGTGCTGAAAACTGCGTATTCGTAGGCGATGGTGGTTCTGATGAGTTAAGAGGCGCTAAATCGCTTGGAATGACCTGTATTATGACAGAACACTTTTTAAAAAGAAGCGGTGAAGCTCGAGAAAACGTCCTCAGCCATGTAGATTACGCTATAGGTCGGATGTCTGATTTGCCAATTTTGCTGACCTTGCTGCAAACAGAATTAAAGGGGAATAACATATGAAATTAGGTATGCCAACCTTGTTAGAACTAGAAGACATAGAAGCGCAGGCTGCTTTTTGCCATGAACTTGGCCTAGCGTTTGTAGAAATAAATTTGAATATACCATGCTATAGCCCTGAGCACTTGTCTCCAGAGCACCTGTGCCAACTCAAGGAGCAGTATAAAATTGAATTTACCGTACACCTGCCTGAGGAACTAGACTTGGGCTCGTTTCATGAGCCAATACGTCTTGCCACGGTTGATTATATTGTATCCGTAATGAGATGGGCACAGGCATGTGACATTTCTGTCATTACCATGCATTTGACTAAAGGTATCTATTTTTCATTGCCGCAGGGCAAAAAGTACATTAATGTGCAGTATTATTCTGAGTACATAGAAAAACTTAGGCAATCAATGGGTCAACTTTATAATTTTGCTGAGTCACTAGGTATTAATCTATGTATTGAAAATACAAATAATTTCGATTTAAGTCATGTGGCAGATTCCCTCACAATCCTTTCAAATTTTAATGGGTTTAACCTCACTTGGGATGTGGGACATGATGCTAAATCAGGCTTTGTAGAGTCTCTAACCATAAATCAGTTTGAACGCAATATTAAACACATGCATCTTCATGACTTTAACGGTAGTGAAGACCATCAAGCTCTCATGACAGGAGTAATAGATATTAATCACTATCTTTCTATCGCTCAAGCAAATCATTTGAAAGTTGTAATTGAAGTTAAAGATAAAGAATCCTTATGCTTGTCTGTAAAAAACCTTAAGGGTATTACCGCTCAAAACCAGTGGTATTAGGAGGCGTTTCATATGACAGTTGAGTGGAACAGTGACTATTGGTTTGAAAAATGGTTTATCATTCTAGACATAAGCCTAGTTATAATCTCATTGAACTTTTTAAAATACAACGCTGGGCAAAAAAGCCCTTAACGCATTTAGCTGTCTACGAGACACATTTTGAGTACTGGCATGACGCAACAAGCGGGAAACTTAAATCGATGACAAATCATTCTGCTCAGTTAATGGACTTAGGTTTACTAAATTCCATGAACCGTGTCAGATGCATCGAACTTGGTATGGTTAAATACTTAGAAAAACGAGAACAAATTTTAGCAATTAAGGAGCTGTTATGACACTACACCAATCAGATGAAAAAATGCGAAGCGAAGCTGAATTTACAGGTGGGACATATCAGTTATTAGCCAAAGGCAACAAATGCAGACTGCTAGACGGCAGAAGAACAGAAGGCTACATTGGTGAAGTGGATGAGGCTTCTGGCATGTTTAGATGGCATATTACAAAATACGAAGATGCCGGCAAGTATTGGGATATGCCGTTTGGTAGCATTAAAAGTTACCAGTTTGAATTAGACAGTCAGCAAATAAGCGATGCGTTCGCTGAACAATATGAAATTATTGAAAAATCTTTTGACCATCAGCTGAGCATTCCAAAGGATAAGCAGCTATTTAAACATCACGAACCCATTATTTTAAAAGCGAAGGCT
>JBGSUZ010000404.1:0-4913 GCA_041753235.1 Acidaminobacteraceae bacterium | reverse complement strand
ACAACTAACATGGACGAAGTAGGCATAGCGGCACAAGCTCTTATGGCACAAGGTGTTAAAGCTTTGGTGGTGACCCTAGGCAGTGAAGGTGCGCTTTACTTAGGCCCAAATGGGAAAACCGTCAAACAAAGCGCCTTTAAGGTGAAACCTATTGACACAACAGCAGCTGGCGACAGTTTTACAGGTGCTTTAGCAGTTGCACTCACAAACGACCAATCTATTGAAGAGGCTCTGGAATTTGCTGCTACAGTAGGGGCGTTAACGGTTCAAAAGCTAGGTGCGCAAAGCTCTTTGCCTTATTTAGAAGATGTAGAAAACTTTGGAGGAAGCGAATGAAAAAAGGACGTGTTTTGAATCCTCAGCTCAGCGAAGTAATTGCGAGGATGGGACATACAGATGGGCTAGTCATAGCAGACTGTGGTTTGCCAATACCAGCGCATGTAGAACGGGTGGATTTGGCCCTTACAGCAAGGGTGCCATCGTTTAAACAGACTTTAGAAGTGGTTCTTAGTGAATTACATGTGGAAAGCATTGTGCTAGCAGAAGAAATTAAAGCTGACAACCCAGATGTTTTGGAGGCTATTGAAGCAGCACTGCCGGGTATCGCTATAGAATGGGTCAGCCATGAAATGTTCAAACAATACACTGAACATGCAAAAGCTATAGTCAGAACAGGCGAATGCAGCCCCTACGCCAATATTATTTTAAAATCAGGTGTGGTATTTTAGCTCAGAGGGAAAACAAATTTATGAGATGCAATAGATAGAGAGGTTTGGTAACATGCAAACACCAATTTTAAGCATTCAAAATATCGGAAAGGCATTCCCGGGGGTCAAGGCACTTGACGGCGTGAGTTTGAACCTTTACGAAGGCAAAGTTTTGGCACTGCTCGGTGAGAATGGCGCGGGCAAGTCGACTCTTATGAAAATTATCAGCGGCGTTTATACTGCAGACTCAGGCAGCATAATGTATGAAGGCAAATCCGTTGCTTTTAAAAACCCGAGAGAAGCTCAAGAAGCGGGCATTACCATTATCCATCAGGAACTCAACCTCATTAAAGAGCTGTCAATTGCAGAGAATATTTTCTTAGGCAGGGAGCCAAAGGGGGTCCTTGGTCGTATTAACTGGAAAAAACTCTATTCAGATGCTCAGACACTCGTAGACCGAATGGGTCTCAAACGTTCACCGGAGGTACTTGTAGGTGCGCTTAGCATTGCAGAGCAGCAGCTGGTAGAAATAGCAAAGGCAGTTTCCTTCAATGCGAAGGTCATCATTATGGACGAGCCAACAGACGCGCTGACCGAGTTGGAAACGGAGTGTCTTTTCAAACTCATGCGTGACCTTAGAGCAGAAAATAAAGCCATAGTCTTTATCTCCCATAGACTGGAAGAAATATTTGAAGTTTGCGACCAACTGACCATTCTAAGAGACGGTAAACCCGTATGTGACGCGGAAGTTTCGGACTTTACACAGGAAAAAATCATCGAAGCGATGGTGGGGCGTAAACTGGAAGACCAGTACCCCTTTGTCCCTGCCAAGGCGGACAGTAAAGTCATTTTGTCAGTAAAAAACTTAGAAAATGCCAGAACCCATGATGTGAGTTTTGACGTTAAAGCTGGGGAAGTTTTCGGTATATCTGGCCTAGTTGGTTCAGGTAGAACAGAACTGGCAAAGACGCTTTATGGGCTAAATGGCTTTGAAAAGGGTGACATTACTTTAGACGGTGAATCCGTACGCTTCAAGTCACCATCAGAAGCCCTTAAAAAAGGACTGGCCTATATTTCAGAAGACAGAAAATCCGAAGGCTTAGTCTTAGGACTATCAGTTGCTGAAAACATGACACTGTCTTGTTTGGATCAGTTTGTGGGAAAAGCGGGCAACATCAGCAAAACCAAAGAAAAAGAGGTTGTGGCTTCTTATATTAGCAAAATGGCGGTTAAAACGCCGAGTCAAAGTCAGATTATAAAACTGCTCAGCGGTGGTAATCAGCAGAAGGTCGCTATTGCCAAGGGCATTTTGAATCAGCCTAAAGTCCTCATTTTAGATGAACCGACTAGGGGTGTCGATGTTGGGGCTAAGAAAGAAATTTATGAAATAATCAACCAGTTGAAGGCTGAGGGTATGGGTGTGATAGTCATATCGTCTGAAATGCCGGAGTTACTTGGAATCAGTGATAGAATCATGGTCGTTCATGAAGGCCGCAATAAGGGCATTTTAGAGCGAAGCGAGGCCAGCCAAGAGAAAATTATGAGCTGTGCGTTACAATAATCGGAGGTTTAGTGTCATGAAAAAAGGTTTTTTGCGTCAGTATCAATCCATTATTATGCTTATCGTTTTTTCTGGGGCTATTGCCCTAATGAATGACCGTTTCTTAACGGTTCCAAACTTACTCAATGTTTTTAGACAGTCGTCTATCAATGCGGTAATCGCTTGTGGTATGACCTTTGTTATTCTTACAGGGGGTATAGATTTAGCCGTGGGGTCAGTATTGGCTATTTCTTCTGCCGTTTGTGCCAGCCTGTTAATTGCAGGGTTTGGCATGGTGCCTGCTGTAGGTGCGGCGCTGCTTGTGGGTGCGGTTTGTGGTGCGATAAGCGGTCTTATCATCACGAAGGGGAAAGTTCAGCCTTTTATTGCAACTTTGGTTATGATGACTTTTCTTAGAGGGGCAACGTTAGTGTTCACAAACGGCACACCTCTGACACTAGGCAAGGCTAAAAGTGCGGAAGCTTTCTATTTTCTTGGTAACGGAAACGTTTTAGGTATACCGCTGCCGATCATTATTACCATTGTGGTATTCGCGCTTGGATATTATATTTTAACTCAAATAAAGATAGGCCGCTATGTGTATGCAGTGGGTGGCAACGAAGAAGCTTCAAGACTTTCTGGTTTAAATACGGACAGAATCAAAATATTCGTTTACACCGTCAGTGGTGTATTGGCAGCGATAGCCGGTATTATTGTCAGCTCGCGCTTAAGTTCAGCACAGCCAACGGCAGGCACGGGTTACGAACTAGACGCTATTGCGGCGGTCGTGCTTGGTGGTACCAGTTTAGTCGGTGGCAAGGGCAAAATTATGGGCACGGTTGTAGGGGTACTCATCATAGGGATTCTCAATAACGCGCTGAACTTGATGGACATTTCGTCTTACTACCAAATGATTGCGAAAGCGGCAGTTATTCTCTTAGCCGTACTGTTAGACAGAAAAAATCAATAAGCATCAAGCAGTATCAAATGGGGAAACACCAGCATCGGGATAACGGCGAAAGCCTTTAAATATCCAAAGTGTTCTTAAATCCGAGGAGGGAAAACATGAAAAGAGTTTTTGCGGTATTAATGACAATGATGTTAACAGTAGGTCTTATGGCGGGGTGCTCTACTAGCAAGCCAGAAGCGCCTGCGGCAAGCACTGAACCGGCGGCGGATGCAGCTAAAAAAGTAGGTCTTGTACTCTCAACGCTCAACAACCCATTCTTTGTCACTTTAAAAGATGGTGCTGAGGCGAAAGCAAAAGAACTTGGCATTGAACTCATTGTGTTAGATTCACAAAACGACCCATCTAAAGACATGGCTAACGTAGAAGACTTGATTACTCAAGGCGTAAGCTTGATCCTCTTAAACCCAACAGATTCAGACGCAGTTGCCAATGCAGTTAAGGCAGCTAACGATGCGAAAATTCCAGTAATCACGCTCGATAGAGCGGCTAACGGCGGCGAAGTGGTTTCACACGTTGCCTCTGACAACATTGCTGGCGGTAAAATGGCGGCAGACTTCATTAACGAAAAATTAGGCGGCAAAGGTAATGTTATAGAGCTTCAAGGTATTGCAGGCACGTCTGCAGCTAGAGACAGAGGTCAAGGTTTCAATGAGCAGCTTGCAACTTATGCTGGTCTTAAAGTAGTGGCGGCTCAACCTGCTGACTTTGACAGAACAAAAGGTTTAAGCGTTATGGAAAACTTACTTCAAGCGCAACCAGACGTTCAAGCAGTCTTTGCCCATAACGATGAAATGGCATTAGGTGCTTACCAAGCAGTAGAAGCAAGTGGCAAAAACATTCTTGTTGTAGGTTTTGACGCGATTGACGATGCAGTTGCATCTGTTAATGACGGTAAAATGGCTGCAACAGTAGCACAACAACCTGACATGATTGGCGCACTTGGCGTTGAAACGGCTGCTAAAGTGCTTAACGGTGAAACTGTTGAAAAGTCTATTCCGGTAGAACTTAAACTTGTTACTAAATAAACTAAAACCATTTAGAATATAACTTCTCCAATATAAGAGCGCTTGGCTCGGTGACAACGTATGTTTGTCGCTGTGGTCAAGCGCTTTTTGTTTAGTAACAGAATATTAGAAAAAATAAAAAAAATATACATAAAAATAATGTTGCACAATTTCTACAATAAAAATATAATAGAATGGTTCATTATTTTTTACTATTTTAGGAGGATTATTTTGAAAAGAAGAATTAGTTTATTAGTGATTTTGGCGCTGTGTATAGGATTAGTGCCAACAGGGGGCTTTGCGGAAGCTGCCGAGAGTAAAGAACCCATAAATACATATGCCGCATCGGAGCCACAGGCTGTAGTGCAAAATGAAACGACTCAAGTGACTTCGAACGCGGCAGTGTCTGTAGAATTTGATTCGGATGTTGATTTTCACCACCCGAAGTCAGAATATTTTGAAGTTAGAGGGTCGGTAATCAATCATGTCAAGACAAGTCGAGAAGTTGAAGTAACATTTAACTCTGAAAAATTCATGAGTCCGATTGATGAGAGTGGTAGATTTAAATTTACAGTTAAAATGATTACTGGCTTTAATAGTCTAAATATTCGTTATAACACTAATAATCCCAATATCAGTGGAGCTATCGAAGGTTGTTCAGCTATCAGCTACAATATGATTAACGGCGGTAG
>JBGSUZ010000403.1:0-2382 GCA_041753235.1 Acidaminobacteraceae bacterium | reverse complement strand
AGCCCACTAAGGCCACAATTGGAATCTCATTTTTTTGACGCTGAGAACGCATGGTCACACGAACCTGTTTTTCCTCATCCAGCTGTTTTGCGATTTCTGAAATTCTGTCGTTAATACGTCGCTTGTCCAGCTCCAGTTTTTGTTCCCCAGGCCCTCTTGTACCAACACCCGCGCCTGTTTTAGACAGCGCTCCTCCAAGACCTATTAATCTTGAACGTCTGTATTTAAGCTGAGCCAGTTCTACCTGTAGTTTACTAACCCTATTGGTTGCTCGCTTGGCAAAAATATCAAGAATCAGAGCTGTCCGGTCAATTACCTTCATGCCAATCTCGTTTTCTAGGTTTCTAATTTGTGAACCTGAAAGCTCATCGTTGAAAATGACTAAGTTCGCATCATTAGCTTCCCCCAACAACCTTACTTCTTCAACCTTCCCTGAACCGATGTAAAAGGCCGCATCTATGGTCTTTTTGTTTTGTATCATCATGCCAACAACTTCTACATCCGCCGCATAGCTAAGCTCCCTGAGCTCATCCATGGAATATTCAATATCTATGCTTTGTGAATCATCATTAAAGCCGACTAGAACAGCACGCTCTACAACGTGACTCAATACCTCATTTTTATCATTAAGCAGCATATTATGCCTCCCTTCGTACACACTCTATTATATTACAAAATAATGATATAAGCAGTAAACAAATTAACATTGAAAAACGGGTGTGATATAATAGCAAGGAATCGTTAGGAGGATGTTTATGGATAATCAGCGCAACACACCAATAAACAGACAAAGGTCCTCTACTGGCAGTCGTTCAGATACGAATGGTCAATCCAATAGCAGGAGTCCTCAGCCAGAATCCATGAGGACTTTTTCGCGTCAGGAAAGTAATTTAGGCAACAGTACCCGACAACCGGAACGCAAACGTTCCTACGGAGACCGCGTTGCCATTGACCCAAGAACCGCTACAGATAGAAGTCAGTCCGCATCCAGACCTCAGGCTGCATCACAGCCTCAAGCTCGAAGTGCTGTCAGACCAGACCTTTATCAATCGAGGGAAATACCCGACTTCGTGCCAGTAGGCAACCGTCAGTCGCTCTCTCCTGCTCAAAAAAATATGGTGCGTCAAGAAGAAGCTATGCGCCCAATAAGACCTGTGGACCGCAGCAATACCGTTAATCGCAGTGATGCGCCACGAAGCAGCCAACCATCATATATAGGTGGCAATGGCAATGGTAATTACAATGGTGGCAACAGTGGGAATGGAGAAAGACCAATGAGAAAAGGTTCTGGTGGTGGCAATCCGCCCCCTAAAAAACCAAAGAAAAAGAAAAAAGCATGGAAAATTGTACTTATGACACTGCTCGTAATGATGATTTCAGTTGGCTTAGTTGCCGGCATTGGCGGATTCGTCTACGTACAATCAGTCGTTGCACAAACTGACACCATTGATCCATCCACTATTTCCAGCAGTTTAGACGAAAACTCAATTATCCTTGACGCCAACGGCAAAATTCTTGAGACACTTCAGAATGATGGGGTTAGAAAAGTAATCAAATATAGTGACATGAGCCCTAATCTCATTAATGCTTACGTTTCTGTAGAAGATAAAACATTCTGGGAACACAACGGCTTCAACGTCGTCCGCCTTGTCGGCTCAGTTTGGCAGAGTTTTACCAAAGGTGACCGAATTAAAGGTACCTCAACCATCACACAGCAGTTGGCACGGAATACCTATTTGGTAGAAACAAAGTCTGTCAGAAACTTAGAGCGAAAAATTAAAGAAGCACATTATGCAATACAGCTTGAAAAACATCTAAGCAAAGAGCAGATTATAGAAGCCTACCTCAATACGATTTATCTTGGCGCAGGCGCAAATGGTGTAGAAGCTGCAGCACAAGCATACTTTAGCAAGGAAGCCAAAGATTTGGACCTCGTTGAATCTGCAATGTTAGCAGGTATTCCCGCTAATCCGCTTAACTATTCACCAATGAGAACCAAGGAAAAAGTCGATGTTACCCCTGAAGACGTCATCCTAGATGACTCAGATGAACTCTACACCATCGTCTACAATAAAGGCTGCGAAAAACGTTTTGCCATTGCAATTAAGCTTATGTATGACAATGGCAACATTTCAAAAGAACAATATGAAACTGCAAAAAATGCAGATTTAGTCGCAAAACTTAAACCAAGCAAACCAACTTCTAGCGATATAGCCTCTTACTTTGCCGATATGGTTAAGGATGATGTCGCAGAAGCACTTGCAGAAAAATACGGTTATACCAAGAGTGAAGCCATCAGTTTCTTATATAGCAAGGGCTTAAAAATTCACTCTACTGTAGACTACAATATGCAAAAGACTTTAGAAGCTGCCTATCAAGAAC
>JBGSUZ010000402.1:0-1864 GCA_041753235.1 Acidaminobacteraceae bacterium | reverse complement strand
GAGTCTGAGATTATTGCCTACTCAGATGTTTTTACCGCACTTACCGAAACAAGACCCTATAGAGGGCCTAAAGATGAGGAAATGGTGCTAAGAACCATTGGTGAAGATTATGTTTCAAGCCTTGGAAGTGAAATTTACAATTTGATAGCAAGTAATTTTTCAGCACTTAACGACATTCGAAATACCGCTCAAGCTAAGGCTGTCATTGAATATAATCACACCATTTTCAGTGTCAAAACTGGTAATTAAATCACTTAAAATTACCACCTAGCAAGACTATAAACCCCTCATAATTTGCCAACATGCCATTAATCATGTATCGTATAGGTAAGAAGGATTGGCAAAATAGCTAGTTCAAATATTCACATAGTACAACGAGAAAGGAGCTATCTTTATGCATCTTAGTGGTCAAACACCCTTATTTAGAGCACGAAATTTGGAAAAATACCTAGGGGTAGAATCCATTTATCTTAAACTTGAAGGCAGTAATCCTACTGGTCATAAAAATGACCGGATAGCCGAAGCACTTGCACGTTATGCACTTAGCAGAGGCTATAGCAAAATACTTATTTATGGCTCAGAGCACTACATAAAGTCTGTTGTTTATTTTGCGAAACATTTTGGTCTTGAGTGCCATATTGCATTCACCAACAAAAGACTTATCTCAAAACAGTTCAAAGAAGATCCCTTGATTCAGTGGACAAGAATCAACATTGACAAAATTGATGATGACATTGAATGGTTGGAAAAATATGCATACGAAAACGAAATGTTCTTGCTCTCAGAATGGGAAAAGAAACCTTTTATCAGAAGCCTTGCCATACAGGAAATGATGGAAGAAACCGTTGCGAGAGTCAATTCTCCTACCGATATTTGGACTCAGATAAAGGGCGGTTACACTGCTAAAAGCATCTATCACGAACTCATGCGCAGTTGGATCAAAGGCAATATCGAAACTATGCCTAGCATTCACTGTGGCACATCACCAAAACTTGACCTAGATGAGGAGTTCATAGACACGTCGAGATCTCAGGTTCAAACTATTTCTGAAAAATCTTTGCACGATGCAACAAAACTCCTGAAAAAGTTAGAAAATGTTACCATTTCTCCCTCTGAAGCTTATTCAATAGCTGCCATGCTAGAATGCAAAGACCTAGCGCCAGGTACCCATATTGTATTCTTAAACGATGGCAAAAGCGATATTTCTATTAATGAAATTTCCAAAAATAAACAACTCGACATTGAGCACCTAGTTGCAAATACACGAAAACTCTTAGAACCCTACCACGACAGTGTCGAAGAAACCACTGACGCTGTTATGAAAGCTATCCAATCTGGTTTCATTTTTACAGCGACAAGAAAAGATGAGATACAAGGCATCTGTATTATTGTCAATATGGGATTTGAAACGTTTATTCCAACTTATCACTTGGCTTATATTGGCGTAAAATCTGGTAATGCAGGTAGAGGCGTTGCTACTGAGTTAATTAACCGTGCGGTTGACAAGACAGATGGCAAACTCTCATTACACGTAGACATACCTAATAAGCGCGCCAAAAAATTATACGAAAAAATGGGCTTTGTTCATTGCTATGACAGAATGCTTTATAAAGGATAACCCATAATAAAATAGACTTATTTGCAAAAAAAAACGGCTAACTTAGCCGTTTTTTTTTTGTTTATTACTATGCTTTTAAAGCAACAACAATTTCATCTATCGCCTTGTTTGCGTCGTCATAGGCAATTTGGCAAGTACCAACCATTTTGTGACCGCCGCCACCGTAAGTGTACATCAACTTACCAACATCAACCGTGCAAGTTCTATTCAAAACACTATAACCGCATGCAATGGATACATTTTGCT
>JBGSUZ010000401.1:0-3521 GCA_041753235.1 Acidaminobacteraceae bacterium | reverse complement strand
TGGCGCTATGCCTAAGCCTTCACCACCAGCACTAACTGGGTCAAGTTCCGTTTGAACCGAAGCAATCAAGCTCGATGAAGGCACACCGTAGTCACTGCTAATAATGGTAACTCCAACAGTTCCAGCACCGGCAGGCGTTCTAACAGCCTTCGTACCACCGACCCCTTTAATAGTGTTGGTCTTTGCCTTATAATCAGCTCTATTCCCTCCAAAGGGCTGTACTGTGAAGCTCTCAAAATACCTAGTTCTCAAGGATTCTGTAGATTCCTCCTCTTCGCCGGGTATTAGAATTTCTACAATTTCTGCTGAGGTCAGTCCCTCTGTATAAACCGTTGGAATAACGGGACCATAAGCGGCGTTGGTTTTGGCGCCGTAATCATCGGCTAGGAGTTTGTAAACGCCCTCACTTAGCTTTTCCTTAGCCACAAACATTAAATTTCCACTGGTATACTTTGAGCCCAGCGGCACGTCCATGTTGAATTTACCCTTGGCGACTGTTTGAGTGGCAGGTTCGGGGGCTATGCCTCTTTCCGCGCATCTCTTAATGAGCCCCTCGCGGCTCGCCGTGTCTGCAAATGTTTCATTATACAGCGTTTCCAGCTCAATATAAGCCTGAGTCAGCTCCGCCGCCGCTGGTGCCAGCGCATAGTAAATGACTGAGCCTTCCCGCTTGTCAAGTCCGTCTGGGACACGACTCAGCATGCGCGTCAGGATATTTTCAAATTGCTTATCTGCTTCATTCATAAGTTCACCTCTCTTTCTGCTTGAATATCTCCATAAATTGTTTTTACCGTGAACGTCACTGAGACGTTTTCTTTTAAGCGGCTGAATTTGAACGCCGTAACGTCTTGAATGCGGTCATCCGTCATAAGTGCTTCTTTAATTTCCTGCTCAATGTCCAAATACACCACTTCCGACGCTGAGCCAATCATGTCGTTTAGCGACACGCCGTAATTCCATGAGTGAATGGCGTATTGAAACCGCTCTGTGCTGAGAATCAAGTAAATTGCTTGCTCCAAGGCGATGAGTCCGTCCACTTGACCACCAATTTCACCCCTACTAAAGTCTATGCCATAGGTTAAACTTGGCTGACTTTGAATGACTTCCACTTCTCCTATTGCTGATTTTGGGATCATAAAATGTTCCCCCTTTCTAAAACAATATACCGCTGTCCTCCCTGCATCATGAGCATAAGTACCGAGTCGCCTACTTTAAGCGCATTGTCGAAGGCTATTTGGACACTTTGATTTTGCTCTGGCCCACTGGCTAGGGTTCCCGTTACCGAATAGTTCGAAAACCGCTGTGGCACGATGATAAATTCCTCGCTCAGCATGAACCGCTGCTCTATGAGTATTTGCAGTGGTTTAGCAGAGGCAACTTCACCGTAAAGGATACTTACTGGTTTTGAAGCAGCAACGGCTTCTAGGGCCGCCCTCTTAATGAGCGGCACCAAATTACTGGTCATTCTAATTCCCCCTTCCAATGAGTTCGAGGTCCATTAAATGAACGCTGTCTTGGAACTTGTGCTTCACCTTTTCTACAACCATGTAGTTTTTGAGGCTTATTTCGCCGAGTTGAAGTACAACAATCACTCTAGTCCCCGGTCTGACTGAGGTGTGGCCTATAACGCTCTTTGCTGAATACGTCCGCTGTTTTTGGTTGTATAACTTGAGCAGTGCATCTGCTTTGGCAACGCCGTTTTCTTTGCTTTCAAGGCGCTCATAAAACTGTAAAGCACCCCATTCATTGATGTGTTTGCTGTCCTTAGCCATATAAATATCGCGTTTATTGGTTTTCTCATTTTCCTGATACAGTTTAATGATGTTATAGGTATTTTGGTCGATACTGCTGCTCATTTGAAAATCTGAAATCGTATTGCCATCGATTATCAGGTCTAGGTTCATGTTTTCCATATTTTTGAGTGTCAGTGCGCCGTAGTCGTCGTATAGGATGAACTTTATATTGGTGTTCATGAGCGTCTGGTCTAAAGCATTTTTGATCATGTCCGCTAGACAGGCGTCTTGCTCCACGCGTGGTTGTAGGGTGTAGCCTGTGGCTTCTAAAGTGCCTGTTTTTAAATTAAACGCACTGGCAATTTTCTTAATAATGCCTGCGGCGTCGAGGTTGGTAAAAATCATGCTGTCCTTGTTTTTCAGGTACCGCATTTGATCGTAGGCCGTTATGGTTATATCATCCTGTTGGTAGTCCAGCGAAAAGATAAAGCCATAAAACAGATTGACCCCACCAGCTTTTAATGAGACATGCTGCCCCTCTCGGATGGTCAGCCCTTTCATGTTAGGCACCTTAAAGCTCAATTTGCTTGGACTGACCTGCCAGTCCGACTCTAAGGTGATTTCGTCTAAAACCGTTGGAAATAGTAGTTCATTGTCACATCGAATCATTAACTCATGCAAAGCGAATCACCTGCCCCGGGTAAATGCGATTTGGGTTCGCAATGTGGTTGAGTTTAGCAATTTGCTTATATTTGGAGCCATCGCCTAGCTGCTTTCTACATATGGCCCAGAGGGTATCTCCTTTTTTGACGACATAAGGTTTGAGTACTTTGGGTTTACTACTTGTTGTGTTTTTAATGGGACTCACCTTACCATCCTTTACTGCCTGTCGTTCCAATACATAAGGTCTATACTGCTTTAAAGACATTTGAACGAGTACATCCGGTGCTGAGTTAACATCTTCCACAATGGTGTAACCTTCTAGTGAAACATTCATAATGCTGTAATCTGCATAGATTGCACCAGACTGCCCCTGCCTTATGATGTAAAACTTAAACGGTGCTTTTGCGAGCATAAGACGCTCAAAGTGTTCCAAGTAGTAACTAGCTGGTTTGAAGCCTTCCTTCTCTTTAGATACTGCTGGGAACTCATTAGGGTAATTGGCAAATGGGTACAGTACATTTGGCAGGAGGACTTGGAAATCTATATCCGTCAGCCCTGGGGTGTTGATGATATTAATTTCGCCGCCGTTTGCTGTACTAATGGTCTTGTTTTGGCTCTTTATCTTGATTTCAACCTTTTCAGGTGCGACCGGCAGCGTTATGCTGTCTATCACGAATTTATACATATAGTGCTGCCCCCTCTGCGGTTACTGCGATGGTCTCTCTGACGGTTCTTTCAAGATGCGCCATAATGCCGTCTAGGTCGGCTGTTTCTTTTACATCGCCAAACTTATTGTTTTGCTCTACTTTCACTTCAGCAGTTGTAAAGCGGTTAATGATTTCCTGTTCTGCAATGTCTCTGAGGTACTTTAAATCTTCTTCTGACATTTGCATAGAGTTTTTCATGGAGCCGACGTTGTTGTTGATGTTGTCTAGTGCTGGATTTTGAGTTTGTTTAGGATTATTCGGCAAGCCGTTGTCTTTAAGGAACTTACTAAAGTCGGGACCTTTGTCTTCTGGCATTTTGAAATTTTCTGTTATGTTTTTTTGGAACTCATCGCCCATCTTATAACCAGCCTCAGAAGCACCTTTAACATTGATTGTATCTAATTTAATCCCATTTTTT
>JBGSUZ010000400.1:0-4306 GCA_041753235.1 Acidaminobacteraceae bacterium | reverse complement strand
CTAAACCTAATTTAGCCGAAATAGGGAAACCTGCAATAATCAAATCATTTACAGTTACACCTACACGTTTAAATGAAGGACCTAAGTTAAATGTCAAAACACCCTTCATGTAATCGATGTACTGCATCCAAAGCGGATCATTAAAGTGATACTTCTCATTTAACGCCTCAATAACTGCTGGCGGTAATGCTTTTTCCCCTGTGAACGGACCCCCTGGTATCGCTCTCATTAGGAAAAACGTTAAAGTAGCTACAAACAACAGGGTGATAAACATTGCGATCAATCTTTTAAAGATATACTTTCCCAAGATATCAACTCCTTTCAAAAGTTAGTCTGTGAGTTTCTTGTTTTTCACTATTTGAAATGCCCCCTTCTGCAAACTTGCAGTTTAGATTTCAAATTTTGAAAAACCATTGTAAAAACCTGCAAAGACCATAAATAAAAATTTGTAACTGGTTTTAAGATTTTAAAACCTGTTGTTTGTATTATTATTAATAATAAAGCTTAAATGGTGAAAACACAAGCAATTAGCCGCTTTGTGGCGTTAAGCTTTTGTAACATTTGTACGTTATACAACTTAAAAATGGCGATTTTGTATCTAACAACTTAAACTTCTTTAAGGAATTGTTACATGATAGTTGTTAAAAATTGATTAATTTCTTGCACGCACATTATTGCAACTTGCATTTTTTTATATATTCAAACGCTTTTGCTGTATAATTTTGTCCATACACTTAAACAACTGGTTTTTAGAAATGAACGCTGGACAAAAAATGAAAGAGCGGCTCCACTGGCATTGGGAGCCGCTCTAATAAGATTTTAAAAAAGTGATAAAACCTAGCTATTTAGTCGGATATCATTTTAAGCAGACTTTTCTAAAACGAAGCCATAAATGCTTCAAATTCCGCTTCGTCTAGGGTATTTACACCTAGTGACTGAGCTTTCTCCAGTTTAGAACCCGCTTCTTCGCCATAGACAACATAACTCGTCTTCTTGCTGACGCTGCCAGATACCTTGCCGCCTAACGATTCAATCAGTGACTTAATTTCATCTCTTTTGTATTTTGCAAGTGTTCCAGTGACTACAAATGTAAGTCCCTTAAAGATTTGAGAGTCCTCACTTGGCTTTTCCTTAAGATAGCGCGTATTGACGCCCGCTTCAATCATCTTATTAAGCTTCTTTTGATTCTCTGCACTTTCAAAGAAACCAATAAGACTCTCCGCCATCTTTTGTCCAATTTCCTCCGCTTCCATAAGCATTTCTTTGTTAGCAGCCATTAGCGCTTCAAGGGATCCAAAATGTCTTGCCAGTGTTTCTGAAGCTTTGGCGCCTACCAATGGAATACCCAAACCGCTAAGCAGTTTGCCGAGGTCATTGCCTTTAGAAGCTTCAATTGCTGCCAACATATTATCGACAGATTTTTGCCCTAAGCGTTCTAATTGTATAAGCGTCTCATAATGGTCTTTAAGACTGTAGAGGTCGCTATAGTCTGTTAAAAAACCTTCTCGTAGCAACAAATCTACTACTGCCTCTCCCACACCATCTATGTTCATAGCTGGGCGCGAGACAAAATGAGAGATGCCCCTGCTGGTTTTTGCCGGACACTCAGGATTCATGCAGCGCAGGGCAACTTCTCCCTCTTGTCTAGCCGTGTCTCCACCGCAAACTGGGCATATTTCAGGCAACATAAAAGGATTAGTTCCCTCTGGACGCTTTTCTAACAACACACGGACAACCGCAGGTATCACGTCCCCAGCCTTTTGAATGAAAACATGGTCGCCAATACGTATATCTTTCTCAGCTATAAAGTCCTGATTGTGCAGTGTTGCATACGTTACCACAGACCCCGCCACCGTTACAGGTTCAAATTCGGCCTTTGGCGTAATAACGCCGGTCCGCCCAACTTGAAGGATGATGTCCTTAATAACAGTTTCCTTCTCTTCCGCTGGAAACTTGTAAGCAATTGCCCATTTAGGACTCTTCGCCTTTACGCCGAGTTGGTCTCTGTAATTAAACTCATTAATTTTGATGACAAGCCCATCTATGTCAAAGGCCAACTCATGTCTCAAGTTTTCTGCTTGAAGACAATAATCAGCTACCGCCTGCATACTGTCAAAGGTCTTGGTTTGGCTTACTTTAAAGCCCAGTTCGCCTAGGCGTTTTAACGCTTCATCGTGCTGGCTCAGTTGTAAATCGCCCTCAAGCACATCAAATACAAATATATCTAACGGTCTAGTCGCTGTAATTTTAGAATCCAGCTGTCTCAAACTGCCTGCCGCCGCATTTCTAGGATTAGCAAAGGTTTGTAACCCTGCTAGTTCTTGAGACTCGTTAAGACTTATAAAACCTTGCTTAGGCAAGAAAACTTCACCGCGTACCACTAGGTCTACAGGCTCCTTAAGTCTAAGAGGAATGCTCTTAACCGTTTTTAAGTTTTCCGTGACATCTTCTCCCACACTGCCATCACCACGAGTTGCTCCAGTGACCAATAAGCCACCTTTATAAGTCAGAGCAACACTAAGACCGTCTATTTTATATTCTAGGACATACTGAGGCTGACCGGATAGTTCTTGCACGGCTCTGCGTTCAAAACCTAGCAAGTCTTCTTCATTATAGGCATTGTCTAAACTCAGCAGTCTCACCTGATGGTTGACTTGAGAAAAAGCACTTAGTGGCGCACCGCCAACACGTTGACTTGGCGAGTCTGCTCGTCTTATCTCTGTATGTTTTGTTTCTATATCAATCAATTCACGCATCAAGCCATCATAATCCTGATCGCTGATACTTGGCTGATCTAAAACATAGTATAAATGATTGTGTTTCTCAATTTCTGCAATCAACGCGTTATAACGCTCAAGCACAGTCTGTTCCATCGCTCCACACTCCTAAATTTCTAAGATTCAACAATTTCCAGCGGGGCAATACTGAGGTCTAACTGCTTAATGCCCTTATTTTTAAAGGCAATCGTCGCGACTGAGCTGCCTTTATCCTGCTTAATTGTAATGATTGTACCTTCACCAAACAGCTTATGTTTGACTTTAGAGCCCATGGTCAGTTCAGAACTGCTACTAATGGGTCTTGTCGTTATAGGTGCTGACGCACTACCTTTCCCTGGGAAAGGCTTGCTGTAGTTGGCATTATGGCCTTCATATAAATCATCGCTAAATTTATTGTATTTTCGCTGATACCCTGAGCTGCTTAATTTCTCTTCATTTAAAGGCTGTAATAATTCGCTTGGAATTTCCGCAATAAATCTTGATGGGGCATTCGTTGAAGTACGACCATAGAGCATTCTCGCATACGCATTCGTCAAATAAAGTAGTTCTTCGGCCCGAGTAATACCCACATAGGCAAGACGTCTTTCTTCTTCTAAATCTCCGTCTCCATCTATCGCTCTGGAAGTTGGGAATATTTGTTCTTCAAGGCCTGTCAAGAAAACAACAGGATATTCTAAACCTTTGGCACTATGGAGTGTCATTAAAGTAACTAAATCCTCTGTATCTTTAATCCCGTCTATGTCTGACATAAGACTTACCTCTGCCAAGAAAGTCTCTAACGAAGGGTCTTCTGCACGCAGTTCAAATTGCTGAACAACCGTCATAAGTTCTTTAATGTTCTCTAAACGCGTTGTGGCTTCAATGGTATTCTCGGCTTTGAGTTCCGCTACATAGCCCATTTTATCGCCAATCGTCTCAATAATTTCTGAAACCTTCATATCTTCTTTATTCTGAATAAAAGGTAACAGACCCGACACAAAGCTTCTAACACCCTCAGCAGCCTTTGCGGTCACTAAGCGTTCGTCTACAGCCGCCATAGCAGCTTCTAGCGTGTTCAGGCCCCTAGACAGACAAAGCGCTAAAATCGATTCGATCGATTTAGCCCCAATGCCTCGCTTTGGTACATTGATCATGCGGGCAAAGCTGACTTCATCTCTTGGATTTTGTACAAGACGCAGGTATGCCATGATATTTTTAATTTCAAGTCTTTCGTAGAATTTATAACCACCTACAATGTTATAGCTGATACCGAATTTTAAGAGCCCTTCCTCTATCGCACGGGACTGGGCATTGGTTCTATATAACACAGCAAAGTCGCTGTAGTTTCTATTTTCAACGCGTGAAAGTCGTTCAATTTCTTCTGCTATAAAACGAGCTTCATCGTATTCTGAAGCCGCTCTGTAGTATTTAATAGCTTCTCCTTGTGTTTTCAGCGTCCAAAGCGTTTTGTCTTTACGATCCGAGTTGTTCTGTATGACCCCGTTTGCCGCCTCTAAAATCAACTGCGTAGAGCGGTAGTTTTGTTCGAG
>JBGSUZ010000399.1:0-5865 GCA_041753235.1 Acidaminobacteraceae bacterium | reverse complement strand
GGCATAGACTGACTGTTCTACCTCGGTTACAAACTGGACGAACTCCTTGCGTGTCTTACACGTAGGCACCATCATCCGTCTTGCAAATTGATTAATCAGTGATGCTATTGTATCATAAACGCCAAAATCTATAGGCTCTATGGTATTTACATCTAGGTCCCCAAGTAGTTTATTATAGAAGAAAATATCTTGATCTAAGCGCGCAATCATTACTTGTACAAGAATGCGCATTCTTGGGTCTGGTGAATTATCTAACAGCTTTAAATAGCTGACTTTTCTAGCCTCTGTTTGAGTGATTGCCTTTTGCAGCAAATCCCGTATGTCATACATTTTATGCCTCCTGTTGCACTAAGAAATGATATGTCTTCATTTCCTTGCTTGTTCACTATTGTTCATTATAGCACTATTTCCAATTTAGCGGCAGGTTAATACCAGCGTATCCACTCAATCAAGAGTTTTTTCGACTCTGTAGAACCACTACCCTCTAGCCAATTAGGGTACCAGACATTGACCATTAGGTACATGGGGTTATGGCTATAGCCGCCAGCCCATGTCTTTTGCCACTTCCCATCCACATAGAAAGAAAGTCCCTCAGGCCTATAGTCGATGAGGTATTCATGATAGTCAGCTGTTGGGTCAAAGAGCAAGTTCTTTTCAAAACTATTTTGCCGGTCACCGTCCGCATAAGTCGTCAACATAAGTGTACTATCAGGTTGATTATATAGTTCTATGTCAATTTCATTGTAGTAATCTGGTGCTGAATACAAGAAGAAACCTGTGATTGACCCTGGAGCGTTTGGTAATTTCATGCGCACAGCATAAGTACCGTAGCTTTGCTGAGACTGGGTCCAAATTTCAGCGCCGTCAGTTGTTCCGGCAGGCAGTTCTAGTGCAAGTTGACCCTCAGCAATACCGACATGCTCAGGTTTAAATTTGCTTTTGCCTAACTGCTTATCTGAAATTATCCAATTATCTGTAGCCAAACTCTCTCCGGTTGTTTGTCTCTTAAACAGCCAGAACCCTTCACTCACCCCATGGAAACCTGTGCGTAGGGTAGACGACAAGTCCGTCTGTAACGCTGTGAAATTAGTTCCCGAATACAGTTCTACCGTTGTAAAGTAGTGTCCTGTGGCAAGTTCTTCACTTAATAACCAAGGTAAGTCCACGGGTGTGGTCTGCATCGGCTGACAGGTTACGCTTATTGTCTGTGTGGCTACTTCTTTTCCCTGAGCGTTACTCAGGTTCCATACGAGTCTGACAATTTTTGTAGCTTTTGAAGGGTTAAACAGCGAGAGTTCTGTGTGAATTAAATTTCCGTTTAGATAACTGCCCGTTGGGTGTTTTACCTGAGCCAAGCTTACTAGTGGTTCCAATGCCTCAGCGCCATAGCTGGCATCATCTATTTGTACTTTAGGAGAAATTACAAACAAGGTCAAAACGAGAACGCTTAAGAATAAACTACCCTTAAAAAAAACTTTTTTCCTATTCCTTGCTATAAAAACCACCTCCCAAACTACAAAATAATACCTGTATGCTAAGAGCAGTTGCTTTCGCAACTATTATATCACAGTAAATTCTCCAAAAATGGATTGAGTACAAAATCAAATATGAAAAAAACTTAGGATTTCGAATCGGCTTTAAGTTGTCGTATTCGTCAGAAAATTTTGTTAATATTAAACCAACGTTCTATTCTTTTAAACGTAAAAAAAAGCGAGGAGAATACACGCGTTTTGACGAAACGCGCTATGACTTTGAGCAAGTCAAAATGCACTTGAACACCCTTAGCAGTCCTGCTTTTAAGGGACGTGGACTTGCCGAGGAGGGGCAAGCATTAACGGAATCTTACTTAGAACAATACTTTAAAGCAAATCAACTGGACTATACCGTAGTCCCGAATCAGGTTCTTGTTCCCATCTGGAATAAGAATACCCAATTTAAGGTCGGTGACACAGCCTTGACTTTATTTAAGAACTTTGAGCCTACCGCTGACTATTACGGCTCCGGCATTGATTTTAGCGGTGAAATCTTGTACGTCGGCAGCGACTTTACACAAATCGACCCTAAACTTATGGAAGGCCGAATCGTTTGCTATTATGCAAACAGACTAACTGACGCGCAAATTGAAATGGCCCGAGCCGCTGGTGCGAAAGGGCTGCTTTATCACATTACATATGGTGGTTTTGATGGTGGTCAAAGCCGAATCCTAAGAGACCACAAAACCCTCGACATGAGTCATAAAAAAGGTAGCGACTTCTTTATGGCGGAAATTAGTAGCGAAGTCCTAGAGCAACTTCATTTTAAAGCTAGACAAAATTACATAGCGTCCTATAGTAAACTCAACCCTTCAACTACACCAAGTTACGCCGAAGAACGGCTAGTCGGTTTTGTTCCAAAGGTGGAACTCCATGCCACACTAGATTATAAAATAGCGGACTGTAAGAACTACATTGTCACCATAAAGGGTGAAAAATCGACCCATGCCACAAATTTGATTACCCACTACGACGGTCTGGGCATGTCACCCGACCAACAATCTTATTATCCTAGTGCTATTGAGGGCTGTGTTTCAACAAGCCTTCTGTTAGAAATGGCACGGACTGTTAAATTACAGCGCGTACAACCTATCCATGACATAAACTTTGTATTTTTAAGCGGTCTCAGCGTCAATGACGGTTCCGCTGTTAAAACATCGGATTATTTAAAAGCTAAAACGGCTTATCAAGCGAATTGGATAATGGAAAGCGTTTGCTATGCTAAATCTCCTACCTATCAAATGACTTGGAATGCCTATAATGACTTAGACCGAATGCTGATTAGCCAAGTCCAAAGCAACATGAGCCGTTTTCCGTCCTCTGGTTCCAGTTCAGGTGAAGGTACATACACCAACTTTGACCGTTATGAAGCTTTTCAAAGCATTGATCAAGCGACCATACGCTTAACTGACCTATTGGGTTCTGGTGCTTATGAAATTCTTGGCAGTCCAAACGACACAGCTGACCTCTATAATGAAGAGGCCGCTAAGAACTTAGTCAACCTCTTCTTAGGTTACTTCGACCGACAACTCTATGCCGAAAAGGATTATGACTTTATCCAAACCAGTCACCTATGGCTTATCTTTTGTTTAATAATGCTTGTCCACCTCATTGCACTGCCAGAAAAATGGACTGGTACTAAAACAGCACCACAATTCATTGTTTCTTTGTCTGAACAAATACCTTATAAACTGCTTAGAAAAGGGATTTTAGGACTGTTGCCCTTTGTACTTTCCATATTTGTGGTTAACCTAATTTTGTCCGTGCCCTCCAGTGTCAATTTAAAAACCATAGGCGGGACCTATGTCACTAATTTTTCGCTCTATGACACCTTTATGTACAGTTATATGGGTTTCATTGCGTTTCTAAGTGCGCTTGTAAACCCTGACCCGGCACTTTTTAAAGAAATTAGCCTGTATTTGTCTCGCAGTCTCATTTTAATTGGCTGGGGCTTAGGTCTTGCTGTTTGTTTAGGCCTGCTAAAGGGTCTGCTTGACGCATACTTCCATAAAGGCAGTACGGGTTTTTCAACACTCTCAAGCATAATACTCTACTCCGTACCAGATGTATTGATAGCTTTTCTCAGTATGGTTTCAGTGGTCTATTTGTCCAAAGTCAATTGGGTCACTCAAATAGTAGACCCCAATACCCTGCGCCTATACGTCATGCCTATCCTCTCTTTGACCATCGTGCCAATCATCTACATCTCTAGGCTGGTATTTGTCGCACTTGAAGAGGAAAAGAAAAAAGACTATGTCAAATTCCTTCAATATAAAGGGCTTAACAAACGGCAAATCTATTTAAGACATTTTAGCAAGGTCGGTCTCATTAAAATTTTAGATTCTGCAAAAGCCATTGTTATGCTGATTTTCTCTAACTTGATTGTCGTGGAATATTTATTTAACTATCCCGGCATCATGTACAACCTGATTAGTAGCAGTGGCGAACCCATCAAGGTTATCATCTTGTCCCTCAGCATTGGCCTCAGTTTTGTTTTAATTTATTTGCTGAGCGTGCTGGCACTTAATCTGATTCACCCGGGGAGGCGCATTCGATGAAGCATAAAAACTGGACTCTAATTCTAGGCAGCCTCATGCTCGTGCTGCTAGTTTTCACGCTTATTTTCCCTGAACTGTTGACCTCCAAAAACCCCTATGCCCTTTCCTTTATTAAATTTTGGATAGGCTCAAATGGGGAATTAAAAATGGCGACACCGCCTTATCCACCAAGTGCTTTGAATCCACTAGGTTCAGACCAAATGGGACGTGACATGTTGAGTTTCCTCGTCTACGGCAGTCGCTTGACACTGCTGTTGTCTCTCGGGGTGGCTGTTTGTCGCTTTGCCGTGGCAATTCCTCTTGGCATTGCGGCAGGTATGAAGCGCGCACTGCCCGAACGTATGATAGACCGCTTCAACCTCGTCTTAACCACCATTCCACCACTGCTTATAGCCATATTAGTCCTGCGGATGGACTTCCTCTCCAGCTTATACCGCAGCCAGTCCACCCTCATTTTCATACTCACCTTAACCCTGATTGGCTGGTCAAAAATTGCCTCTATACTAAGCAAGAGCACTGCACAAATCATGACAGAAACCTATATTTTGTCTGAACGTGCAATTGGCAAACGGCCTCTAGCCATTGCCAAATCCCATATACTGCCGCACTTGCTTCCAGAAATATTAATTTTATTCTTTATGGAAATTGCCAGTGTGTTAACACTCATGATGCAACTGGGCCTCTTTAGCGTCTTTGTCGGCAACCTAAAAATTATTCGAGACTCTGCCAGAGACGGTTTTTCCTACTTCAACGTCACTTTTGAGCCAGAATGGTCAAGTTTGCTTGGCTCCGCTAGGGACTATATTCGCGTTGCACCTTGGATTGCTTTAGCCGCAGGCGCTATGTTCTTTTTCACCGTACTTGCTTTCAATCTGTTTGGTGAAGGCCTCCGACTTGAATTTCAAAAGAAAAACCAGCACTTTGGCCGCCAGATTAGGCAACTGCTAAGACCTAGAGTCATCGCCATCGGTTTAGTGTTGACGATTTTGGTGGTTTGGCTTAAATGGCCTGCGACTTATGACTTTGCCCAAGCCGTGACGCCTGAAACCTTAAAAGCTGCTGAATTAAACAGTCTCAGTTCTGCCGAACAGCTCAACAAGCAAATTAAAGACCATATGATTAAACTAAAACTAGAGCCAATTGAACAGACTCAGGCCTTTATCCAATCCTTTGACAAACGCCCTGAGCTCAATGTTCAGTCAGAAACGGTTAGTCTTGAGTCACCCCTTATGTCCACCCTACCAGAGCCGTTAACTGCTGGCACTGACTACAAACTCCTTTCTGGGAAAGCGATGCAAGGGCGTTACTTCATTGTCGATGCAACCGAAGACTTCTACACGCCAACAGAGGCACTGTTCAAAGACAAACTGCTTTACGTAGACACACAAATCATTCCAATAGCTGCGGTTCAGTCAGCACTGCCAAAACTTAAAGCCTTAGGGGCAGTTGGCCTTGTCCTTAACACTGGCATTGCTAAAACCACCCCCGCTTACGACGAACTGCTTCTCATTTCTCTGTCACATACTCAGCAGGAAAACTTAGTGCGCATGTTCAACAATAAATGGATGCCCGAACTGGTCATTGACTTAAAGGCCGCTGCAACCGATGCGCCCGGTCAAAATGTACTGGGCAAACTTGTAGGCAAAGAGCCCAGCATGGCCCAAAACATGATTATTATAGGAATGGACTGTACCGCCGCAACCCCTGAAAAACAGCAGGAAAAATTGGCATTTTACTTGAATTTAATGACCAGCATTAAAGCACAGGAAGCGCGT
>JBGSUZ010000398.1:0-4900 GCA_041753235.1 Acidaminobacteraceae bacterium | reverse complement strand
AGGTCGGATTGTTTCTCAGGTTACAGGCATGACGGAAACCGATAAGATTGACTTCCTTGAAAGCTTTGAAAGAGAAGGTCAAACAACCGTGCTAGGCTTGGCGGTGCTCGGCGGCTCTTTCTCAGAGGGTATAGACTTGGTGGGAGACCGACTGGAGGGTGTGGTGCTGATTGGCATGGGTACGCCTTACATGAGCCCCGAAAATGAGTTAATCAAAACCTTTTATGAAGGACGAGGAAAAAACGGCTATACCTATGCGTATGTCTATCCGGCAATCAACAAGATTGTTCAAGCGGTAGGGCGGCTTATTCGAACGGAAACAGACAGAGGTGTCGTCTTATTTCTAGATGACCGTTACTTATACAGCCGTTATAAAAGTCTACTTCCTAGCCATTGGCGCATAAAAAAACTCCCAGAGCCCGAAGCGGTCTATGAGAGTCATTTAGAATTTTGGAAACAGGAACTGTAACGGCGTTTACTTAGCTAATTCGTAAATAGCCGTTGCAAAAATCTTGGTCATCAACATTAAGTCTTCAACCAATACATACTCATCTTTTTGGTGAATCGTGTCTTCACGACCTGGGAAGAGCGGCCCAAAGGCAACGCCTTGCTTAAGCGACTTAGCATAAGTGCCACCGCCAATTGCAATCGGTTCGCTATGGTCACCCGTATAGTCGCTGTAGACTTTCATTAACGTAGTAATGAGCTCAGAATCTTTTGGTACATAGAGTGGCCCATCGTGGCCCAGATTTTCCATAGTCATTGCCCATGGTTCAAGCGTTGCTTCAATGCCGCTGACGACCTTTTCAAGGGTTTCGGTGATTGGGTAACGGATGTTAACCGTCAAACGCGCTTCCGTTTCGTTGAAGTTTAGAACGCCCGCATTGAGAACGAGTTTGCCTGACGGTTCGTCTTCTAAAGCACAGCCCATGCGCTCTCCGTTTAAATCTTCACCAATTTGAAGGGCGTAGAATCTGACAAAGTTTGCCGCATCGCCAATCGTCAAATCTAGACAGTCGAGGAAGCAGAGCAGGTGGGTAATCGCATTGAATCCTTTTTCAGGCGTACTGCCATGAGCAGAAGTGCCGTAAGACTTCAGCACGATAATGCCCTCTTCTACAGACTTAATAATATGAGCACCCTTGTCTGCAATATAAGCTGTAAGTAGTGAGTCAATGTCCTGATTGCCTTGAATATGAGCCTCGGCATAATCAGGTACCATGTTCGCTCTATGACCGCCGCTCAATTTTAATATTTGAATGCCCCCGTCGTTGATGTTCTTTGAAGCATCAATTTTTTTGACTAAATCAAAGATCATAATGCCCTTTTCGCCAAAAATTGCAGGGAAGTCGGCGTCTGGTGTGAAGCCGAGGGTAGGCATTTCTTCCTTTTGGAAGTAATGTTCAACGCACTTGCTACCCGTTTCTTCGTTTGTGCCAAAAATGATGCGGACGCGGCGGTTCAATTTAACGCCAGATTCTTTGATAGCAGCCAGTGCGTACATAAGTGCAACACCTGGCCCTTTGTCGTCGAGTGCGCCGCGACCAAAGAGTTTTCCTTCTTTAATAACACCGCTAAAAGGGTCTACGGTCCAGCCGTCGCCAGCAGGGACTATGTCTAGGTGAACCAATAGACCGACGAGTTCATCGCCTTCGCCGTATTCGGCATGGCCCGCGTAATAATCAACATTTTTCGTTGTAAAGCCAAGGTCTCTGCAAAGTTCCAGCGCTTTATCTAGGCATTCACCCACTGTTTTGCCAAAAGGCATGTTTTCATAAGGTGCTTCCTCAATGCTGTTGAAGGCCATTAAGGTGCGAGTGGTTTCAATAATTTCGTCCTGATGGGCATCTATCCATTGATCAAAATTCATATAAGTATCCTCCGTCTCCCGTTAGAATCGTAGTATTAGCTTAACAAGGCCCTAAGTATCTTGGCCTAGTTCGAGTGTAGCATATTTTATAAAAAATTTATCTAGATTTAATAGATTATTAATAAATAGGTATGATAAAATAATTCCAACGATAAATTAATTTGTACGTTGGAACGAAATAGCTACACAATGACTGTTTAAATAGGTTGAAACAAGGAGGGTATTGGACATGAGATGGGATATTTTAAAACGCAAAAATGTAGCACTGCTGGTGACGGGTAGTCTGGTTTCTTATCTGGGAACACTGCTTCAAAACTTTGCATTGTCACTCTATGTCCTTAAAATGACGGGCTCGGGTGCTCAATTTGCTTCTGTACTAACAGTAGCCATGCTGCCTAGAATCCTGCTGGGACCTTTTATGGGTGTGTTCGCAGACCGGTTTGACCGTAAGAAAACCATTGTGGGTCTGGACTTTTTAAGCGGCTTAGTGGTCGCGGTAGGGGCGGCTTCTTACTTCCTCAGCGGGGAACTGAGTATGGGCATGATCTATTTCATGCAAGTGGCGCTGACGGTTATTTCTGTCCTATTTGAACCTTCTATCACCTCAGTCATGCCATCGATTATTGATAAAAGTGAATTGATAGACGTCAATTCAGTGAAATCTGTACTCAGAACCCTCATTGAGTTTACGGCGCCAATTCTCGGCGGGATACTGATTGGCTTTACCAGCATTGGGGTTATTATGATTATCAATGCCATCAGTTTTGTAAGTTCTGCAATCAGTGAGACTTTTATAGACATACCAAAAAGAGCACCCCACAAGGAAGCGCTCAATCTAAAAACCTTTTTTGACGATTTTGCCGAAGGCTTTAAATTTGCCAAGAATGACAACGTTATTTTAGCAATTATCTTTGGTGGCATTATTCTCAACTTTTCACTTGGTGGACTCTTTGAAGTGGGCATTGCCTTCGTACTCAAAGAGGTGTTGCATGTAACAGATAGTGCATTCGGGATTTTCCTGTCCGTTATACTTATAGGTATGCTTATAGCGCCGTTTGCAATGACTAGTGTCTTTAAAAAAATAGAAACTACCAAGTTTATGGCCTTGTCTTTTAGTTTAGCTGGGGTCATTACGGTGCTTATGGGTGGCGTTATCGTGGCGGCAACTCAGGGGTTGTTTTCTAATTGGTTAATGCCTTATGTTATTTTGGCGGTACTCTCCATCGTCATGATTATATTTATTGGGGCTTGCAACATCGTCATAGGGACTATGCTACAACAGCAAGTGCCCATTGAAATGATGGGTAGAGTATCTTCTATGCTTGGGGCTTTAATTACAGTAGCCATGCCTTTTGGACAAATGCTCGTAGGCGTAGGGTTGGATTATATTAACCCGGGTCTTACTTTCTGTATTGGCGGTGTGGTTGCTGTTGGCTCCGGCGGGTTACTCTATCAATTGACAAAGGGGCACAGGGCTGCACTTAAAGCGCAAGTGGACACACAGCAAGAAGCCTAATGGTGTGTACCATTAGGCTGTATAAAGTTAGTCAAGGGTTTTGAAATAGTCGCCAAGCATTTTAAAACTAGCTTTAGGCCGTGAAGTGTAGTCCAGTTCATCCCAAGTGCTTAATTCGTGGAACAGTTCGATTGGCGCTTGTCCTTTTGTGCTAATTTGGAATTGAATTTGGGTCGTGGTAACTGTCTTCACTTGGTCGGTTACTAGGGTGCTATAACTCTCAGAATCGCTTAAAACCTGTCTTGAAGATGGGTCTGAAATACCTAACAGTGTATGAGGCAAGCGAACGGTAACCGTATTGCCATTTTGCTGTACCTGTGCATGCAAATCATCGAAGCGGCCAACTAGTAAGTCGCTAAGTGAAATTGAAATGCTAGGAATTTTAACACCGTTTTTTAAGAGTCCCTCCCCATTGGTTTGTAGCGTCATGGCTTCAAATTGATCGGGTGGGATTTTTTTCGCTTCAAAGCGGTTTTTTGTCCAGTTATAGCCTGGGTTGACCAGCAATTTTGGTGCATTGCCTAGAAGAAGCTTGTATTCCCAAGCCGAAGTGCCATTTTGTGGCGTGTGGGTATTGATCAGAACCTCGGTGTCTTGTTTGGCGCGCTGTTCACTTTCATAGACGAAGGTGAGTGTAATAAAACTGGCGTCAGATTCAGCGGAGACCTGTTTAAGGGATGCACCTTGAATCTCGGCAATTGTTTTTTGCTCAGCTGGGTTAGCGAGCATTGCCATGAGGCCGTAGTTTTGTTCTGGGTCCATGACGTTATGCCATAGTGCATGGCGGTTATATGGAATCATATAAGGTTCGGTAATCCAAGTTTTTTTAGCCCATTCATCCAACCATTCAAAAATCAGGCCGCCGGCATAGCCTTCGCGCTGAATGGCTTTGGTCATGCGTATTATCTGAGGGCCTTGATTGGCTTCTGTAATGCCGCCGTGGTTATTGCCATCGGGGGCTACGTGAGCGGTCGTCATGCTTGTCGAAATACCGTATTCAGCCACAAGGGCTGGGTATTTTTTATGCTGCGCTATGAATGCTTGAAGGTAGCCACCGTAGCGAAAACGGCCCTGTTCGTCTGTATAGGCGCTATATTCTGGGTCGTTGTTCATGAAGTCAGGGTAATTTGGATAGATGTGGTAAGCGCCGAAGAAGCCGGGCATTTCATTGGCGTGGATGCCGATGCGGTTGATGTCGACCGTTGTTTTGTCGTTAGACTGGCGACTCTTGTCACCAGTACTGTTCCACTCACTGAAATGGTCAAGCGGATCGAGGGTAGGCCAATTGACGATTGCGACTAGCGATTGGCGCCCATAGTTTTTTGTCTCGACACCTAGCGCATAGTCGCAGGAGGCGGCAAGCCAATTTTCGGTTGGCGTTGAACCAGAAAGACCATATAAGTACTGGCCTTCAAAGTGATAGTTAGGGTTTCTTGTGTCGGTTGCAATAACTTCGTCAGGCTCCAATTCGCGACCGACCAAATAGCCAATTAAATAAGGTGAGACGTCATAAG
>JBGSUZ010000397.1:0-2457 GCA_041753235.1 Acidaminobacteraceae bacterium | reverse complement strand
TTTATTAATCTTTTAATGAATGCGACACATGCAATCAAATCAGCAAAAGTTAACGAAATGGGGCGTTTGTTAATTCGTACCTGGACAAATTCAGATAGAGAGCACGTATATATTGAGCTTTCCGATGATGGAAACGGCATTTCACCGGATGTATTGCCGCTAATATTTAATCCATTCTTTACTACCAAGCCCGTTGGTGAAGGCACTGGTTTAGGATTAAGTATTTCTTATGACATTATTGTCAACAAACATCATGGTGCACTCACTGTCACCAGTGAGGTTGGCAAAGGCACCCATTTTTTGATTCAACTCCCTATTATCTAATAGCGGACGTCATACATGAGAGAATGATCTAGCACTCAACTATAAAGGGAGGTTTACGATGTCACATTGCATTTTATTCGTTGATGATGAACCACAAATCTTAAAAACCTTTCGCCGGGTATTTGCAGACACACCCTATAATATTTTATTGGCAAGCAGTGCAAATGAAGCACTTGAAATGCTTGATAAAGAACCCATTGATCTGCTAATTGCGGATATTCGCATGCCGGATATGGATGGCATTACGCTCCTTAAACTCGTTAAAGAAAGGCACCCTCAGGTCGTCCGAACCATTTTGAGTGGTTATGCCGATGAGCGTTTGATTTTTCAATCAGTTTCTCAAAATTTAGCAAAACTATATTTATACAAACCTTGGCAAAATGAGCAGTTAATTCAGCATGTTGATCGTTTGATTCATATGAAAGATAAACTGGATCAACTTAAACAATCTGATGCTATTTTAACTTATGGCGATCTGCCTACTAAAAACAATACTTACCTAAAACTTATGAAAATGCTTGAAAAAAACGTAGGCATAAACGATTTGGTTCCTATTATAGAAGCCGACCTCGCTATTTCCAGTCGCGTTATGCGCATAGCAAATTCAGCGTTTTACGGCATGCATACCAATTCACTAAGACATGCCCTTGTTTTTTTCGGTATTAAATACATACGTGAACTTGTGTTAACTTGTACCCTCTTTAGTAGCTCTATGTCTTCCCCGCTCTTTAGTCAGTATATGGAAGAACTTTGGCAGCATTCTATTTTAACCAGCAGAATTTTAACTGGCCTATATGACTGTGTCCTCAATGAAAAATTACCTGAACAATCTCATATGATGAGTCTGCTCCACGACGTAGGACGGGTGGCTATGTTAGATCAGCACCCCGAAGTCTTTGGCAACTTATATCAAAATCTAAAAAATCATAATAACAGTGCGACGCTCGCCCAAGAATCAGAACTTCTTGGCATCAACCACGAAGAGCTTGGCGGACTCCTATTAGACTGGTGGGATTTTCCCTATCAAGTCGTCGAAGGTGCCCTTTTTCACCATGAGCCCTTCAAAGCAAATCCAGTCAACCGCCGCCTTATACTTGCACTGCATGTAGCTGATCAGCTTTCTTGGCATCACCCAGGTGATTCTATTGAGCCACTAATCGATCCAGAAGTCATCGCAGCACTCGGTATAAGCTTTGATCAACTTAAATTGTTTATGACGACCGTGACAGAAATACCTTACGCATACTAGCTTATCGTTTGAGAAAAGGAGTACTTCATGACCAATTCAGATAGCATCCAACATGCTTATGAAACCCTAGTCCATTCACTTGACCAACTAGATAGGACTGCCTGTATTCTATGGGCTAAACAAGTTCTCGAAAAAGGTGAACCACCATTAATCGACCTATATGAAAAAGTTCTAACACCATGCTTGTCGCATATTGCCAGCAATGAAGTTGAGCAAGACATTCCTATTTGGGAAGAACATATAAGAAGTGGTATTGTACGCAGCATTATTGAACTGGCAGCCCCCTATGTCCTGTTTGCGTTGGCACAGAGCGGTGTAAAGCCCTTAAACCATCAAGCGATTGTCCTGTGTTTAAAAGAAGAATACCATGAACTAGGCGCACGCATGGCAGTAGACTATTTAACCTTGCTTGGATTCAGAGCGCATTTTATTGGTGCTAATACACCTAAAACTGAAATTATTGACGTACTCCAGTTACTTAATCCTAAGTTGCTTGTCATTAGTGTTTCAAATTACTATCACCTCATAACCCTGCAACATTTAATCATTGAAATAAAGGCAGATTCTTCACTGTCTCCCTATATAGCTGTTGGCGGTTATGCGATAGACCATACACCAAATATTCACAACATCATACACGCAGACTTTTTCGTTTACAGTTTTGAAGATTATTTAAAACTTAAGGAGGCGATTCTATGAGACTTTCTTTTAGAATCGCTTTGCGCTTTTTGAGTTCTAGCAAAGGCCAAACGATATTGATTGCCCTTGGCATTGCCATTGGCATATCCGTGCAAATTTTCATTGGCTCCCTAGGGCGTGTCTGAAAACTATGACACTACTTACTTAAAATAAAAATTGCTGATACGTAAACAAATGCAAGAAAA
>JBGSUZ010000396.1:0-2576 GCA_041753235.1 Acidaminobacteraceae bacterium | reverse complement strand
TCAAAAGACTTATGTTTCTTATTTGATTTTGAATTTTGAAGTCTTTTATTTCTTTTCGGTTTGGCCTTGCTTAAGTTATTTCCCTTGGGCTTAAGCGGCATGCTAATTTTAGGCAGTTTTATGCCTTTTTTCATTTTGGTTTTCACTTTACTTCCCCCTACACACCAGAATTGATAAAAATGACTTCTCTCTTTATTTAGAATATTGCCCATACTCAAATATTATAGAATTGTCTGACAGGATAATCAATTGTATTTTGTAAAAAAAATAGATTCTAAAATTATTTTAGAATCTACTTAAGAAACGAATGATTTTAATCGGTATGGCATTATCATTAAAATCCATTGGTGCATGCGCTGGAAAGTAAAGAACCATTCTGATTATATAGACGGTTATGAGCAACACTAAGCTGCTATAAATTATAAAACTTTTGAACTTAAGTCCTTTTTCACCAAGCTTAGAAGAAATAAAGTAAACAATTGGCCCGAGTACAACTAGAGGCCAAAGCGGATGCCAGACAAAGGCGCCACTTATATCCCCGTGAAAAACTGACAAAAAAGCCCTTGTCATGCCACAACCTGGACATGGTAAACCCGTATATACTTTAAATATACAAATACTTGAATTCCCAGACAAATAAACTAGAAGGCCATAAGCTAAAAAGCCTAGGCCTAAAATAGTTATTTTGAGAGGTGTTGTGTGCTGTTTATAACTTCGTATCTTGCGCTTCATAATCCCAGATTTTATTCAAAGAAGCCTGCATGATGCATGAACCAACAATGCCTAATCCAAATATTGATAAAATTAAGTACAAAACACTGTTATCTTCTGGATAGAGCATGCCTAACTCTTTTTGCGCTTCAAAAATAATTCTTCCGTATTTATAGTACCAGTATATTACGTATGGGAAACAAATAATACATAATAGCAGTTCTAAACCTGGCGCCATACTGTCGTTGCGGTTGTAAGGTCTTAGACTATCACTGACTTGATAGATCCAGTATAGATGATAAATACCGCAGGTTAAAATGCTAAAAATGAGTACTAATACAGGATTTCTTTTGTTTTGAACCATGTTGACAACACCTTCCTCTTTTTTGATATAAAAAACACGTTACTTAAGCGGAAACACTAGGCGCAGGGTTGTACCACTGCCCATAATGCTCTCTATAAGCATATAGCCGCCATTTTCTTCAACAAGTTGCTTAGAAATGGCTAGGCCCATACCATAACCAGTAGCCTTTGTTGTATAATAAGGCTCGAATATTTTTTCTAGATCAGCCTCAGGAATACCTGAACCATTATCTATTACTTCGATCATTAAACAACCATTGGTTTGGTAGGACTTGATTTGTATTGTACCACCCTCTTTAGGCAGTGCATCTAATGCATTTACAACTAAATTGATTAAAATTTGCTTGATTTGTTTTGAGTCTGCATAAATCATATGACTTTCTAAGTCGGCGTAAAAACGGACACGCCTCTGTAGAAAATCAACTTTCATAAGCATTGCCAAATCATTGACTAATTCCTTAATAGAGGTCATTTCTTTATTGCATTCCGTGAACTTTGAATAATCCAACAACCCATCTATAATTTCGTTTAAACGCTTTAACTCAGATGGAATAACACTTAAAGCCTGTGACATAAATTGGCTGTTATCAGATTTGGAAGGCATAAGATCGACATATTGCTTGATAGCACTCAGTGGATTCCGAATTTCATGGGCGATACTCGCCGACATTCTACCCAAAGTACTCAATTTGTCATTTTGATGAAGTGCTTCGTGAAAGATTTTCTCTTGTGTTACGTCTTCAACCATAAGAATAAGTTCGTTCTCAGCGCCAGATTTATAGTCAACTGGACTGATTGTGTAGTGCATGTAAACGGTTTCTTTTTTCTCATTAATAGAGGTCAAATTGCCTGTGTAACTTGATTTAAGTGCAAGTGCATTATCAAATAATTCTAGCCCCAAAGTTCTGCAAATCTCAATTTCAGTCCAGTGTAAATTAATTTCGATGCCTTTATCAATTATATCGTGGCAGGCTTGATTAAACAAGGTGATTTTTCCATTTTTATCAAACACCACAATGCCATTAGAAATACTATTAAGTATATGCATCTTTTGTGCATCTTGCACTTCTATGCGTAATTTGCTATCCAGAAGCTCTTTTGTCCTAAGATTTACCTCCTGTTGGAGCTTTTTATTGATAAGAAAGATCAATGCAAGCAATATTGAAAGACCAATAGAGATAACGACCGCAATAATTAATAGAGTCTTCCATCTGCCTTGTGCTGAAATAGATTCACCAAACCATTTTTCATTAATGCGCTTTAAGGTTCCCTTTGTCTTTATAGTTGAGATACCCTCGTTCAACAATTCCAACGTTTTTAGATTACCTTTTCTCACGGCGCAGGCATATTCATTAGTTGAAATGGTCTCGCCCACAATTTTTACATCACTTACTTTATTCATTTGCTGCAAATTGTATATGCCAGTTGCCCTATTGCCTAGCACTGCTCCTGCGCGACCATCTAGCAGTGCTTTCAAGGCTGAAGGCTGATCTGGGTAGACA
>JBGSUZ010000395.1:0-5561 GCA_041753235.1 Acidaminobacteraceae bacterium | reverse complement strand
GGCTTTGGGTTCTCTACTGAAAGTGGAGGAGCAAGCAAATGAAATCTAAAAAAATGACCGTCAGCAGTTTTCAAACAGCAAAGGCAAAGGGCAGTAAAATCTCCATGTTGACCGCTTACGACTATACCACCGCAAAACTCATGGACGAAGCGGGTATCGACAGCCTATTGGTTGGCGACTCATTGGGCATGGTTATGCTTGGTTATGACAATACCTTACAAGTGACCATGGCAGACATGATTCACCATTCAAAGGCAGTCGTACGCGGTACGAAAAGAGCCCTTGTCATTGCAGACATGCCGTTTCTTTCTTACCATGTCAGCGTAGAGGACAGTGTCAGAAACGCAGGTAGACTCATTCAAGAAGCAGGGGTTACCGCCGTTAAAATTGAAGGTTGTCAAAATGTATTACCGCAAATTAAAGCGGTTATTGCTGCTCAAATCCCTGTGGTAGGACATTTAGGCTTGACACCGCAGTCCGTCAATTTGATGGGCGTTTTCAAAGTTCAAGGCAGAAGTGAAGCACAGGCCAAACAGCTTATAGAAGACGCTTTGACCTTAGAAGCGGCAGGTGTTTTTGCCATAGTTTTAGAGTGTGTACCAGCACCACTTGCGAAGCTCGTCAGTGAAAAGCTGAGCATACCAACCATTGGCATAGGTGCTGGCCCGGACTGTGATGGACAGGTACTTGTCTACCAAGACATGGTTGCCATGTATAATGACTTGAAACCGAAATTTGTAAAACAATATGGTCAAGTAGGCGACGCAATTCAAGCGGCAGTAAAAGCCTACGATGAAGAGGTAAAAGGCGGCCAGTTCCCTGACGAAAGCCATACTTTTAAAATGGAAGACGGCGTGATTGAGAAATTATATTAAGAACATTCGTGGCAAAACTGCCAAAATGTAATTATGGAGGATAAAATAGATGCAAGTCGTTAAAACCAAAGCAGCACTTAAAGAAGCGCTCAAAACCCTTAGAAAAGGCCATAAAACAGTGGGTTTTGTACCAACCATGGGCTTTTTACATGAAGGGCATTTGTCCCTTGTAAAACGTGCAAAGGCTGAAAATGACGTGGTTGTTGTCAGTGTATTCGTCAATCCAATCCAGTTCGGCCCAACAGAAGACTTAGCCAGCTACCCAAGAGACCTCGAAAAAGATAGTATGTTAGTTGAAGGGGCAGGCTGTGACTTAGTCTTCGCACCAGAACCAGAGGAAATGTACCCAGACCCTTATATGACCTATGTGGACGTGATTGGCGGCCTGACAGACAAACTCTGTGGTGCCAGCAGACCGGGCCATTTTAAAGGCGTAGCAACAGTCGTCACAAAACTATTCAACCTTGTTAAACCGACAAGAGCTTACTTTGGTCAAAAAGATGCACAGCAGGTAGCAGTCATTGAACAAATGGTGGCAGACTTAGACATGGACCTCGAAATAGTACCTTGCCCAATCGTCAGAGAAGCTGACGGGTTAGCACTTAGTTCTAGAAATACGTACCTGACAACTGACGAGCGTAAGCAAGCGTTAGTCCTTAGCCAAAGTTTAGCATGGGCTAAGTCAGAAATTGAAAAAGGTGAGCGCTCAGCAGCCGTGCTTCTCAATGGAATGAAAAACCATATAGAGCAGTCGCCAAGTGTAGAAATTGACTATATTCAACTTGTAAATGCAAGAACACTTGAGTCTGTTGAGACACTCGAAGGCACTATTCTAATTGCACTAGCGGTAAAAGTCGGCAAACCAAGACTGATTGACAACATGAGACTAGAGGTGAAATAAATGTTATTAAATATGTTTAAAGGGAAAATCCACAGAGCAACCGTAACACAGGCAGACCTAAACTACGTAGGCTCTATTACCATAGATAAGAACTTACTCGACGCATCTGGCATTTTACCGGGTGAAAGGGTTCAAATTGTTAATAATAACAACGGTGCCAGACTGGAAACCTATGTTATTGAAGGTGAACCGGGCAGTGGGGTTATTTGCCTTAACGGGGCGGCGGCGCGTATGGTTCATGTTGGCGATACGGTCATCATCATCGCTTATTGCTGGTTGGACTCGGAGGAAGTGAAGACATTCAAACCGAAGGTAGTCTTCTGCGGCGCGAACAATACAATAGAAGAAATTAGCGACCATGAAACTCATGGGGATGTGAAGTAATATGAGTCCCAACATAAAGCGACTTACCCTTGGCGTCTTTGGACTGGCAGCACTGCTGCTGGTCTGGGGCGGCAATTGGTACCAAGGACTGGCAATTTGGCTGATAGCGTTACTCGGCCTTATTTGGCAGGACAAGCGCCATATTGAACGGCGACTGGCTTCTATACTGCCAAAGTTATACGTTTGTGCCAAGCCAGAGGAGTATTTGGAGTGGCTGGAGGACCTTAAAAAGGAACTTTTATTTAAGAACCTCTATGCAGAGAAGCTAGACGTGTATCGCCTATCAGGTTGGCTTTATGAAACTGGCAGGCCGCATTTAGAACAGGTAAAGCCGTTAGACCCCTTAGCCGATGAAGTGCGTACCCGTGACCCGCTTAAAATTATGGAAAAACAACTTTTAAGTCCAGCAGACAAACACCGAAGAAAACTCAATGCTTGGTACCTTATTTGGGTAGAAGGCGGCGAAAGTTTTAAAGCGCTAAAACCACAAACGGTGAAGGACGCTATTGAAAAGAACCTTGCCCACGTACCAGAAACAGACCCGCAGAAACCTGTACTCGTACTTATTGGTAAACTATTAATTGCCAAGTGGGCACTAGGACACCAACAGCGGTCAGAAGCAGAACGTCTTTTTACAGAACTCAGAGAAACGGAAGTTTTTAACCTGATGTTCGGTGAAGTTAATTGGCATTTGGGACAAATAGAAGTTCAGAAAAAGCAAAAGGCAAAGGCTGTTTACTTTTTCCGTGTGGCACTCAATTTTGCAGACGGGACAGCGCTTGAAGCAGAAATTCCAACAGAATGAGGTGTTATTAGTGAATACATTTAAGCAGGGAAAGGGCCTTGTTTCCATTGAGGAGGCTAAGGTCCGCATACATACAGAAATACAACCGTTAGCTGAGTTCACAGAAGTGATTCAAGCGGCAGAAGCTCTTGGAAGGGTATTGGCAGAAGACGTCTATGCAACAGAAGACCTGCCAGCTTTTAGAAAAGCGACTATGGACGGTTATACCCTGAAATTGATAAGCGGTGACCCTTCAAAGCAGAATTATGAGCTGATTGGCGAGACGGTTATGGGTAGTGCAGCGGCACTAACACTAACAGAAACAACGGCGGTCTATGTGCCAACAGGCGGGAAACTGCCAACGGAAGCTAATGCCGTCCTTAAAGTAGAAGGCAGTCAGGTAATAGATGGACAGCTTAAGGTCACTAATCTTGCAGACATTGGGGCCTACTGGATTGACAAAGGTGAGGACATTTCAACTGGACAGCTGGCCTTAGCAAAGGGTACAAAACTTGAGCCTATGAACCTAGGCTTTTTGTCGTTGATAGGCAGAGATCAGGTAGTGGTCTATAAACAACTCAAACTGGGAATCCTCACGACTGGCGACGAACTGGTGGGTTCATTTGAACCAGCACCTGAGGGGAAAATTAGAGACATTAATCAAGCAGTGCTTAAGGGACTAGCGGAGCGTATTGGTTGTGAAGTCGTCTTTACCAAAAGAGTACCAGATCAGCGGCATTTGGTAGAAGCGGCACTTTTAGAAGGTGTAGCGACTTCTGATTTACTCATTACCTCCGGTGCCAGTAGTATGGGCAAGGCCGATGTTATGCCAGAACTCCTTCAAATCCATAGCGATAAGGGTCTAATTTTCCATGGACTGAACATAAAACCCGGTAAACCAGTAGGTCTAGCGACTATTAAGGGGAAACCTGTTTTGGCACTGCCTGGCAATCCTGTTTCAAGTGCCATGACCTTTGTGGTGGTTGCTGAAACGTTGATTGCCCAGTTAACAGGGCATGCGTCTAAGCGCGTGCAAATATGTGGTAAAATCAGTGCTACCTGTGCGAGCCAAGAGGGAAAAACGACCTATATACCAGTGAAATGCGTTCGTCAAGGCTGTGACTGGCAGGTTAATCCTATCTTTGGCAAATCGGGCATGATTTCTATTGTTGCCATTGCTGATGGGTTTATTGCACTAAATCCCGGAGAACAGTTGGAAGCGGGCAGTATAACAGAAGTAACCTTGTTTTAAGACGTAGGGCAATAATCTATTATTTCAATGGAATTTACTGAACTCATATTATTAGGAGGCGTTTTCATGTCAAAAAACAAACTGATGCTCGTTGTACTTGCATTTATAATGATGATGGTATTGCTAGCGACTGGAATTAATTATATGGCTGCGGGCGCCATTACCATCGTAGTGGTTATGCTGATAAACGGTGGCAAGAATTACAATCAGTATAAGGACCGTTCTGAACTCATTCAAACCGATTGTGACCCTGAGGCCTTTCTAAAAATGACAGCTGAAATGAAGTCGCAAGCTAAGAACAATGCTAAAATGAGTAGTTATCTTGAAATCGATGAAGCGGTCGGTCTTATGGCCCAAGGTCACTTTGAACAGGCTAAAACGCAATTGTTGGCAGTCGATGTTAATAAACTGCCGACAAAATATCATATCGACTTGATTTATCAGATGAACCTCATGTATTGCCACTAAGAACTCGGAGAGATAGAAGAAGCTGAAACTGTGTATGAGGCGGTATTGCCACTACTTTCAGTGGACGACTTGCATGTTCAATTGACTAAAGAAGTACTTTTAGCAGAAAGAGCATTTTTCCTTGAACAGTATGAGGAAAGCAAAGCGTTGATTTTACCACTTATTGAACGTCCACTTAAAAATAGAACACGCCTTACCCTTATATACCGTCTTGCACAGATGGCAGAACTTGAAGGTGATACAGAATCGGCAAAGGATTATTACAACCAAGTCGCAGAAGGTGCAAATAAGCTCCAGATTGCGGAGATTGCTAGAGTGAAATTAATAGAAATATTAAAAAAATGACATGAATTACAACCGGATGGTATACTAATCAAACATAAAAATATATTTGGTTCGACGGATTAGACAAAGCGCGCTTTGAGCTAATAGTAAACCAGCAAAATCGCATGGATTTCATATTCAGGCATTTTGCTGGTTTTTTGTTTTTTTGTCTCAAATCGCGTAAAGGCCTAATTGTTGTCGCTAATTTTCACAAAATATCTTACAGGGCCCACATAAAAACAAAATACAAGCAAATAAGGATGGAAATTTTGACAGAAGAAGAATCTGCAAAGAAAAAGAGTAAGAAGAAAAAAGTGATTACTGGCATTATTGTTATAAGTATTTCTGTAGTGAGTGTTATAGGGCTAAGCATTTACACCAAAATTCAAGAAATTCAGAGCATGAATGGTTTAGAGGCAACGTTTTATACAATGGAAACCATGGCGAAAATTAAGGGTGATGATTCCGGAGCTAGAGAAATTTTCTCTTTATTAAGGGAAATCACACATTCAAAAGAAAAAAAACCAATGCTATGGCAAGAAAAGCGAAGAATGAAGGCTTATTTAGAAGACC
>JBGSUZ010000394.1:0-4358 GCA_041753235.1 Acidaminobacteraceae bacterium | reverse complement strand
CGCCTTGCCTTCTCCTAGTGCTGGTGCAAGACAACCAATAGCGGTCGTTAATCCAGCTATAATAATCGATATTGCTGCAATAATTGTAATCGAATCCATAAACGTCACTCCTCAATTCTCGTTCGCCTGTATGGCACTAGTAATATAGACTGTTGCCAAAATACTAAATATGTAGGCTTGAACCGTTCCAATGAGTAGGCCAAGCAACATCATCACCGTTGGAAATAAGAGCGGCGTAATGCTCAACAGCAATCCTACTGCCATTGAACCGCTCATCATATTGCCAAAAAGTCGAACCGCCAGTGCCAATGTTCTGGTAATTTCACTGATGACATGAAACGGAAACATGATAATGTTCGGTTTAAAATAGGATTTAATATAATTCATGATGCCACGCTCTTTGATGCCAAATAGCGGTACGGCTACAAAAACAGAAATTGCCAAAGCTGTCGTTGTAGACAGTGAGGCTGTTGGCGCCTCATAACCTGGGATGATGATTAGAAAATTGGCTGAAAAAATAAAAAGAAATAAAGTACCAATAAAGCCTATATATTTTTCTGGTTGTATGAGACCCGTCTCTTCCAACTGATTTTTAATTGTCATAACAATAATTTCTAAAATACATTGCCAATTTGAAATTTTGATGCCCGTGGATAGTTTTCGCGTAATCAGTTTTGATATGAGTACCAATGCCAACATTAACAGCCAAGTGAACAAAATCGTTGCATTGAGTGTAATAAACCCACTTTGCCAAAGTATAATACTGTCAGGACTTATGCGCATTTACTCACGCCCTTCCTGTAGCATGCGCTTACGGTGACTGCCCCTTTCATAGTAAAGACTAATACCTCTGATAACCAAAAAACCTGCTAGGCAAGCTAATATTCTTGAAATATGCCCCTGTGAAACCCACAGGAAGCCCCATAGGGTCACAGCGATTCGCAAAAATAAGCTGCCACTGAATATAAGTCCAGGGTGCTTGGCGGTCAAACCTTTTTTAACCGTCCAGTAGAGCCCACCGTAAAAGAACAGTCCAAGAGCTAACCCCATAACGATTGATACTATAATCCATATGATTTCACTCATCCTTCTTCTCATGCTCCTCTCTTATTTTTCGGTCTTCCTTTGCCAACCAGCGCCAAGCATTGAAGCAACCAAGTACAAGTCCAGTCACTAAAAAAATCAAGGTCCATGACTCATCTGTTGGAAAACGCTCGTCTAAGAATCGACCGAATCCAGCACCAAGTAACGTTGGGATGGTTATTGACCAGCCTATGAGGCCCATCATGCTAAACCCATACCAGATGGTTTTCAAATTGTTTTTCTGTGCCCGTAGTTTCCGAGATTCTTTAATGCCAATTTGTCGACAAAGTTGCTCATGCCGTTTGTTTTGATCCTTATTATTAGTCATGGCGTGTCTCCGTGTAACGCCTAACAAATTCGCTTTCAAGTTTTGAAAGTACCGTTTTTACGCTTTTCTCACGCTCAGTTATTTTTTCAAACTCACTGACGACAAGTGCTTCCAATTCGCCTAAGTCAGCGCCATCAAAAGCGTTTCTGACAGCAACGGTCACTTCACTTCCAGTTTTGACCAATACCCCCTCATCTACCGCAACATACATTTCTCCAGCGTCTTCCTGCTCATAGGTCAATATGCCCTGAGACAATGCAGCCACACAATCGAGTCGATTTGGAAGCAATCCATATGTACTTTCACGCGTTTCTAAAACGATTCGCTTAACCGATGCCACTTCCAACAAAACACGATGTGGAAGTAACACTTTCAACGACATGGATGTATACACCCAAATACCTCCCTTCTAGAAAATCACTTATTTTTTTTCGCTTCATCGATCCGACCAATCATATAAAGTGCATTTTCTGGATAATCTGTAAACTCATCATTCAATATGCGCTCACAACCGTCAAGCGCATCTGACAAACTGACTGTCGTTCCTTTAATATTGCTGAACTGCTCAGTAGTAAAAAATGGTTGTGTCAAAAACCGCTCCAGCCTTCTAGCGCGAAGGACTGTGTGTCTATCCTGTAAGGACAGTTGTTCAAGTCCCAACATGGCGATGATGTCTTTTAATTCGTCATAAAGCGCCAGTGTACGCCGTACTTCCTGTGCTATCTGATAATGCCTTTCGCCTAAAATACTGGAAGTTACCATTTGTGAATTAGATTTCAAAGGGTCGATTGCTGGATATAAACCTTCACTGGCGCGTTTGCGTGAAAGTACTATCGACGACGATAAGTGGGAAAATGTATGTACAGCGGCAGGATCCGTCAAGTCATCGGCAGGCACATAAACCGCTTGAATGGAGGTAATAGCCCCCAAGTCTGTGCTGGCAATCCGCTCTTCTAATTGTGCCAATTCAGTCCCTAAAGTCGGTTGATAGCCCATTCTAGAAGGCATCTGCCCCATCAGACCCGAAACTTCCATCCCCGCTTGAATAAATCTAAAAATGTTATCTATGAGCAGGAGTACGTCCTTATGGGCATCGTCTCGAAAATACTCTGCCATGGTAAGAGCTGTTCGACCAACTCTAAAGCGATTTCCCGGTGGTTCGTTCATTTGTCCAAAGACCATGACCATATGAGGTAAAAGACCAGCGTCCTTCATCGCTCTGTATAGTTCTTCGCCTTCTCTGCACCGCTCTCCAATGCCACAGAAAATACTATAACCACTCTGTTTATTGACCACATTATGCACCATTTCTGTCAGCAAAATTGTTTTGCCAACCCCAGCACCACCAAAGAGCCCAGCTTTTCCGCCTCGCTCAATGGGCATCAAGACGTCTATTATTTTTATACCTGTCTCAAATATCTCCGTTTTGGTTGAGCGGCGATACAAAGGCGGTGGTGATTGGTGTATGCTCCGCCACTCCGTAATCTCTGGGGGTGGTAACCGATCAATGTGATTCCCAAACACGTCAAACATTCGCGACAAAGTTCCTAATCCAACCGGAACCATTATAGGTGCATTTGTACTCAGCACGTTCATCCCGCAGGCAAGTCCCTCTGTTGGATTCAATGCGATTCCCCTCACTGTATTGCCATCGAGTTGAGACATGACCTCTATCGCGATTTGCCTATTTTGTCCGGTTCGCAGCAAAGTGTTGATGGGTGGCAGATTTTTTTCAAAGTACACGTCGACCACACTGCCCCTGACAGTAATAATTTTCCCGTATAGTGATTGATCTATTTCTTTGTCCATAACACACGATCCTTTTGTTAAGACTCCTCAATGGGTTAATTTACCTTCTCTATGTATACCCTGATTAAAACTAAAGCCACGGTTTATAACTCTAAAAAGTTTTAACCATGGCTTTTTATATGGTGAATTTTCTTAAATTATGCACGAACTGACCCGCACTATAGCTGACTGGTGCTTCGTCCTAAAGGGGATAAAATTTGACTTAAATTCACCAAATGAATCGATTCCTGATGCTCGGCAAAACTTTCTACGGTACTGCTAAACCCCGACTTAGAGAAGAAATAATAATGCTTAGTCTTGTCAGGAAGACATGCACCACGTTCTAATAACTTGTTGACCACATCCATGTCAAGCAGTTCATTTCGATATTTGCATTCAGCCGCTATTAGGCTTGATTTTGACCAAGCAACTATGTCAATTTCCTCTTGCCTTTTCATAGTCGGATTATTACCCCACCATGAACTTATTTCATCAAAAATAAATGGCAACTGAATAGACTGGTTCATAAAAATAAGATAGGCTTTGCAAACCTCCTCAAATTGTCGTCCTAAATACTCAGACAATAGCGGCGCAATGCATTCTTTATAGACGTAGTCTATCATTTCACGTTCTAATTGAGAGTTGTTAGGACTGACAAATTTATAGTGAAAGTCTAGGAGTGGGTCGTTGATTTTGTAGATCGACTTTCTAGAGGTTTCTTTTTCACCCATTGGGACAAGCTTGGTAACTAGTTGTAGTTCAATTAGAGATTTGATATACAATGCTGTTTTTGAGGTCTCTTCACCAATTTTTGAAGCAATTTCATTGAGCTTGCTCGCACCACCTGCAATGGCTTCAATAATAGATTTGTACATGGATGGGTTACGAAACTCTTGATTAAGCAGTAAGCTCGGTTCTCCATAAAGATAAGCTGACTTGTCCAAAAGTCTCCGTTTGATATTCTCTTCAAGTGACCAAGATTCGTTGAACTGCAGTAGGTACTGCGGCACACCGCCAAGGATGCTGTAAAGCGCTATTTTATCTTCACTAGACCAGCTTGGTACAAATTGAATGGCTTCATAAAATGTTAGAGGCCCTATTTTAAACTGCGCGGTTCTTCTACCAAATAACGGACTCTTATGGGCGAGTACTTCATGCT
>JBGSUZ010000393.1:0-9278 GCA_041753235.1 Acidaminobacteraceae bacterium | reverse complement strand
ATGCCACCACCACCGGTAATAACGCGTTTCTTAAGGCCTGTAACAACCAAAGCCTTGTCCTGAGGCACCTTGCGCCACATGGAAAGAATACCGATCATGATTAGTAGCAGTGCTACAACTACAATCCCTGGAATCAAAAATACTGTAATGTTCATTCGCTCACTCCTCTAGATTGATTTCACTGACATAAAAGACGTGTTGCTTTATAGAGATAATAGCCACCTGACTTCCCTGAGAAATTCTTGTGCCATCATAACTAACTGCGGGTGCACTGTAACGATTGCCATTGTATGCATAGCGAATACTGCCAAAACCGTCTGCGGGAATAACGCCAACAACTTCTGCCGGCAGGCCAACTATGTCCTCTGTTTCAGGCGCTGCGCCATTTTCATGCTGCTTTAAAAAGCGCATGAGCTTCCATAATGCAAAGCCTGCAAGGTTACCGCTTACAATTGCCGCCAGCCACATAATAATAGGACTGACGCTGAGTTTTTCTAAGTAAAAGCCTATGCCACCGAAGGCAATTAGAAAGCCTGACAGCGTGGAGGGGCTTAAGAAACCTAAAAGACCATGACCAAAACTGCCGTCTCCATCTAGGTCTAAATCAAGGTCAATAGAAAAGAAGTCTGACAGGCTGCCAAAAATTAAGTTAAACATTAAAATTGCCAAACCCGTTAGAAAACATATGCCAAATAGACTCATGACTTGATACCTCCGTTTTTTTCTATCTTTAACATATCATATTATTTATACATAAGTGTGTAACTCTTAATACTTTGTAAGATACTTGTAATCAAAACCTCGCATTGAGGAATATTACAAATACAAGTATAATGAGTATCCATATATAATATACATTATATATGGAATCTATTGAAACCAATTACTTTTTTAGTTATTATGACTTTGAAAACCTTTGAAAACTTTAATTTTCATAAGAGGTGAAACTATGCTTAATAAAAAAAATATAACCATCACTTTCTTCAAACTAATAATAGCTCTAGGTTACTCCTACGGTGTTGTTCACTTCCTCCAAAGTATTGATATGCTTAATCGTGGATTCTTAATTGGTGGTACTAGCTTAATCATATCTATAGGAATCCCTATTCTATTTTTTGCCAAGTATACAAATGAAGTATAATCGATACTAATTTCAGATTGAAATTATTTGTTGATTCATTGTATGCTTTCACTCGTAATGCTTAAACTTTTAGAAGCTTTTTCTTTACATGAAAAAACTCCCCTTATTATTGAACAGTTTTATGATTTAACCTGTTCAATATAAGGGGAGCATATCATATTTATGACTAATACTCTTTTTTAAGTTCACGTCTGTCTATGTCGAAACCGTCCATCGCTTGAAGCAGAAGCTCTGCAGAAATGATGTTGGTCGCAAGCGGTACGCGGTGTACGTCACAGATTCGAAGCAGCGCTTGAACGTCTGGCTCATGGGGCTGTGCAGTGAGTGGGTCTCTTAAGAAAATAACGAGGTCTACCACGTCCTCGGCAACAAGTGCACCGATTTGTTGGTCACCGCCGATTGGGCCAGAAAGGAACCGCTTAACCGGAAGACCTGTTACGTCAAAAATTCGCTTACCCGTAGTGCCTGTGCTAAACAAGTCGTGCTTAATTAAGACGTCCTTATATTTAACGGCAAAACGCACCATTTCATCTTTTTTCTTATCATGTGCTATTAAAGCTATTTGCATATTTAACACCTCCAGTGCCATGCTGGGACATGGCTTAATCGCTTAAAACGGCAGTTGTTGCCGCATCCATGTCCCTATTATAGCATCTGGCGTCTAAAACAAAAAGCACTCTCTAAAGATCGTAGTAAAGCTTGAACTCGTAAGGCGTTGGCACTAACGAAACTTCTTTAGCATCCTTACGAATTCGCTTGAGCTGGTCTTTAATAATTTCTGGTGTAAAGACACTGCCCGCTGTTAAATAGTCATTGTCGCGTTCAAGTTCGTCTGCCACTTCACAGAGGTTTGTAGGCAGACCTTTGATCTTCGCTTTCTCTTCGTCTGAGAGGGCAAAAATGTTGACATCGTATGGGCCAAAGCCTTCTTTGACTGGGTCAATTTTGCTGTTGATTCCGTCCATAGCTGACATGACCAGCGCCGCATACGCAAGGTATGGGTTACAAGTCGCATCTGATGGTCTGAACTCGAAACGCTTCTCATTTGGCGCTTCTGCGTAACCCGGAATACGAATAACCGCACTGCGGTTAGCAGTTGCATAACAAATGCTGACAGGCGCTTCATAGCCCGGTACAAGACGTTTAAACGAGTTCGTGCTTGGGTTCGTATAACCCATAAGCGATGGTGAATGTTTCAAAATACCGCCCATTGCATAGTGGGCTACTTTGCTCAGGCTAGAGTAGCCTTTCTTGTCGAAGAACACTGGCTTGCCACCTTTGAACATGATCATATGGACGTGCATGCCGTTGCCTGCTTCTTTATAGAATGGTTTTGGCATGAACGTTACCGTTTTACCCGCTCTGACCGCCGCATTTCTAACAATATATTTGAGAATCATAGTTCTATTTGCCATTTGCACCGTGCTGCCGAAGCTGAGTTCAATTTCAACTTGACCCGGGCCGCCTACTTCTGGATGGTGGTATTTAACTGGTACGCCTGCTTCCTCGAGCATAAGTACCATTTCATTTCTGAGGGCCCAGTTGTTGTCAAAAGGCAAGTCTACATGATAGCCGCCTTTATAACCAACTTTGAAGCCGTTGTTGCCGCAACTGTCGCCAGAATGCCACTCCGCGTTTTCATTGTCCAGTTGAACGCCAAAGTTATGCGGTTCGTTTGTGAAAGAACAGTGGTCTAAAATGTGGAATTCAAATTCTGGGCCCAGGAGGCATTCATCGGCTATACCGCTGTCCTTCAAGTACGCCTCAGCTTTTTCAGCTATGTATTTAGGGTCGCCTTCGTAGCGCTTCATGTCTTTGCCGGCTGTATAAATGTCCGTCAAAAAACAGAGTGTTGGAATTTCCATGAATGGGTCAACAAAACCAGTGGTCAGGTCAGGCTTAAAGACCATGTCTGACTTTTCAACTGACAAGAAGCCATAACTAGAACCGTCAAAACCGATACCGTTTTGCATAAGCTCTTCATTGAGCTTTTCCTCGGTAATGGTCAGGTGATGCCAACGGCCTGCTAAGTCAATGACTTTAAAGTCTACAAGTTTGATACCCTTTTCTTTACAAAACGCCTTTACTTCCGTTAAATTCTTGAACACAGAAAATCCCCCTTTAGTTGTACTCACTTTACCTCTAACTCTAAGGTTTCTTTTAGGGTCGACAGGGCAATATAAGTGTAGGTGTTTTTCGCATACTGGTTAATCTGGTCAATTGTCTTTTCCAGATCCCGCGCATCCGCCGCCTTCACCTTAATGAGAAAACAAGCATTGCCAGTGACCTTGTGACATTCTTGAACCTGAGGCATGGACACGAGACGGTCTCCCATTTCCAGAATGTCTATGTCGCCGACTGGCACGGTAATAAATGCCGTTAGGCCACAGCCCATCTTTTCTGGATTGAGGATAGCCGCGTAGCGCTCAATGTACCCCTCAGTTTCTAGCTTTTTAACGCGTTCTTTCGTTGCAGTTGTTGATAAGCCAATGATTCGGCCGAGCTCCGAAATGCTCATTTTGGCGTCCTGTTGTAAAATTTCGAGGACTTGTCGATCCAGTGCATCCATGGTATGCCTCCTTATGGGTCTTTTTATTAGAAGCAGCTTCAGATGGGTCGTCTCATTAACTTTGTTAATTTTCTGACTTTTCTGATTAAATTATAAGCTTCTTTCACTACTTTTACAATGGTTTTTCAGTGAATTTAACTAGTTTTTTAATAACCTATAGCCTATTTAGCAAAAGAGCGCTCATCCTTTATCAAGATGAACGCTTCTGAGTTCTTTATTTAACGACAAAACCGATAGGTACCATAACTTTTTGTTTGCTACTATATTGATAATAAATAGAAAGACTGCCTAGACCGTCACCATGATTAATCAAATAATAGTCAAAGGTCTCAATCAGCTCTGCCTTTTTGTCTTTATTGATATCTTCTAAAGTATAAGACGGCCCTTGATATTGTCCCGTGACTTCCCCCGCTTCAATGTTTTGATAATAACTCGTATTCACTTTTACGGACTTAGACGTTTTACTGAAAGTCGGTTTTACAATCAAGTAAGTACCCTTTTCCGATATTTTAACATCCGCCTTTACACTAGCTGTCTTTACAGGAATCTCTTTTAGTTTGCCGCCCGTCACTGAATAAACCACGCAAGTATGGTCACCACCGCTGCCACCACCGCCTGCGCTTAAAATGATCTCTTTTTTCTTATCTCCGTTAAAGTCCTGAAAACTCAGCTCGGTGTCAAAATCCGCGCCGTAAAGCTCAGTCACCGTACTTGTCAGTATTTTCTTGGTTTTACTGTCCTGTACCTTAACAAATACCCCATTCGCATCTGCTTCCATGCCGACATAAATGGTTTCCAAACTTTTGTCACCCGTCACGTCCGCAGAATACTTTTGAAATGCGCCTTTAACAGACTGCTCTACTGCGGCATACGAGCCATTTCCAAAATTCAAAGCACCGGAGATCATTACGCATACACCTAGTACAATTGCACTGCTTTTACGAATCACTAACCTATTCATCATCCAATCTCACTCCTTGAACTTTTCTTGTTCTCTTTCAATGAATATACTTTTCAATCATTATAACATAGCATAGACCTCAAGCCTCAGGTATAATGAAAGGTAGTGTCACTTAATGTGTGCATACATTAAAACAAGCAATCAAACCCTTAATAAAAGGAGTCTTAACCGATGAAGACGATTATCATATTTACAGATGGCGCCTGTGCCAACAACCAGTCCGCAGAAAACGTGGGCGGCTGGGGCGCTGCGCTTACTTACAACGACCAAGTCAAAGAACTCTGCGGAGGCGAAAAAAACACCACCAACAACCGCATGGAAATGATGGCGGTCATTGAGGCCCTTAAGGCACTTAAGTCTAAAAATATTCCTGTTAAAATTTACTCGGACAGTGCCTATTTGGTCAATTGTTTTAAGGAAGGCTGGCATATCAACTGGCAGAAAAACGGTTGGATTAATTCTCAAAAGAAACCCGTAGAAAACAAAGACCTCTGGCAAGCACTTCTAGCCCTGACTGCCGGGCAATCTAAGGTAGAATTTCTCAAGCTCAAAGGTCATTTAGATGGGGCCAGCGCCGCTGAAATTTCCAAGTGGAAGGCCAAAATGGAAGCCAGCAACAAAGAAAAATACAGTGCTGAGGAATTTCAGTATTTGACGAAGATGAATATATTAGCGGATGCCCTAGCGAATAAGGGGATGGATGGGGTTAGGTAGACGCTTCGCTTATGCTTTGTCAAAGCAAGCTTTTTTTGAGATATTATGATTATAAGCCATAAACGCGAGAGCCCCTGCAAGAAATATCCCAAAAAAAGGGAGACCGATGATTGCCGCAACCACAAAAATAACGACAATCAAACAAATAAATATTTTGAATATAAGTATCATAAAATTTAAAATACCAGTTAATACAATGTTCTTTTTAGAAAAAACGGATTTATCATACGTTTGTCCTGTATAGACGGCGATTTCATCCAAAAATACTTCGTGCTTAGCAATGAATATGCGTTTTTCTAACTCATTCTGAAAGCCTTTAAATAACCGATTCCCAAACGCAACTATATATGGATTTGAAGGCATTTGTTCTGCTGCCACCATAAACAGTTTATGTGCATTCTTGAGATTGCCAACACTAGCTGCACACTCCGCAGTCAGAATAAGTGCCTCAATATTTTGAGGCTCTCTCTTACAGACTTCCCTTAAAAACTTCAGTGCCTCTTTGTATTTACCATACCGCATCAGAAACTTCCCAATAATTATGCGAGCCTCCATGTTCTCCGGTATGGCTTTGCGTATGTCATGAAATGCCTCTATAGCCCATTTAGTCCTATTCCGCCGTATTTCAGCGCCTCCATAGAGCAACATGATATTATGGTCTCTACCCCATTTACTTTTAGCAATTTTAATCATGCTTTCTGCATTTGCAAGATTTCCATAGTTTAACTCATAATAAATAGCTTCTATCTCTTTAAAATAATTGTCGAGATTGTGTTTGCCTCCTATCCAAAAAGGCGTTATAATAGGCAACCCGGGATTTACATGCATTAATAAATAGTCTACAAAATCATAGCCCACACATTGATGCAGCATACTGATATTTTCTTGCCAATGAAGTTGCCTATCAAGCAACCGCCATACCTCTCTAGGCAAATAATGATGGGTTTCAATAAATGTCGTTATTCTGAAAAAAAGATGCTCCTGCAACTCTAAATCCCAGAAAACCTGTCCTTGAAGCCATTCCTCCCAGAGTGCCACTTTCATGCGTTTTGTGCCATCCGTATAGATTACTTCTAACGCAGCCATTGCATCCGAAACCTCTTGCATCTTAGTGTCTACGGGCATTACATCAGACCACTCTAGTCTTTCGTGGTCATAATCACATATCACGCCTCCATGTCGGGCTAGTTCTTGAGCCCTATCAAATGCTTCACGCAGTTGTTGATAACCTGCGGGGTCATCTTCAGGGTGGTATTGTTTGAGCTTTTTGGCATAGGCTTTCTTGATAATAGACATTTCTTCTGTTGGCTCTATCTCTAAAAATTTCCAACAATTCATTTTAATCGATTTCCTCCTCAAGCATCCCAAAAGTCTTTCTAAGTGCCTCTGAAGCTTCTTGAATCATTTCCATATTCTGAGTTTCCAAAGTGCTTTCAAACCGAACTAGCAATTCTGCTATATATTCTCTCTTACTGCCTAGTGACTCTTCGTAAAGTCTAGCCCCTGTTTCTATGAGCAGCCGATTCTCCATTTTCTCTCTTGGATGAATTTTTAATTCTTTTAGTCGGTTAAAACTCACGTCAATTTCCTCTGGCGTCATGCCAGAATTATTGTTGGCAATGACTAATCGTTTTTTGATGCCCGTACTTGTAACCAGAGTTTCAACTTCTAAAATACCGTTAATGTCATAAGTAAATCTTACATCAACAGGTTCCCTACCCGCCTTATTTTGGGGTACTTTTATTTCCATTTCACCTAATTTAACATTGTCATCTACCCGCCAATTTTCACCTTGGTAGACTTCCAGCAAAATGGCAGTCTGATTGTCCCCTATTGTACTGTAAGTTTCAACTCTGCTGATTGGAATTGGAGAATTCCGTTCAATAATAGGTGAAAAAATGCCCTGTTCAATTTTCCCGGACTCTAGTCTTTTTCCAGTACTAATTCCCAGCGTGTACGGACAAACATCTGTCAAAATCATTTCTTCAAGCGATTTATTTCGCGCCTTTAAAGCAGCCTGAACCGCTGCGCCAAGCGCCACCGCCTCATCAGGGTTGATGTGGGTATACGGCAGTTTCGCAAACATGCGCCCCACCGTTGAACGGACGAGTTGCATACGCGTTGCACCGCCAATAAGAATGACTGCATCTAAATCTTTAGGCGAAATAGAAGCATCCCGCATGGCTCTTTCCACTGGCTTTTTGAGTCTTAGCAGCAAATTCCCAGCAATTTTTTCGTAGTCGTCACGAGTGTAATTCTTGGTAAATTCTTTTGAGTTGTGAGTTACCTTCATGGTTCCGGTTTCACTTTCACTAAGAGCAATTTTGCAAAGCTCTGCTTGTTTGTAAAGTGCCGCTTTCTCCTTTTGACTTAAAGTATTGAATTTAATGCCTTGAGACTCAGAAAAATGCCCAATCAACAGTTCAGTAAAATCTTCTCCGCCTAAGTAGTTGTCACCAGCAACTGACTGTACTTCCAGAACACCTTCAAAGTGCTCTAAAATAGAGACGTCAAACGTACCGCCACCTAGGTCAAATATCATGTATTTAGTTTCTGTATCCATTTGATGAAGTCCATAAGACAAGGCTGCTGCCGTCGGTTCCGAAATGAGCCTTTCTACCTTGAGTCCTGCAAGCTCTGCCCCTCGCTTTGTCGCCGTTCTCTGCATATCATTGAAGTAGGCAGGTACGCTGATGACCGCTTCTCCTACCACTTCGCCAAGGTGGTGTTCTGCATCGGCTTTAAGGCTTTTAAGCACCAATGCAGACAATTCTTCTGGAGTAAAACTGTAATTTCCTAACTTATATTTTTTCTGTGTGCCCATAAACCGCTTGAACGTAGAAACGGTTAAATGCGGGTGTGAAATTTGACGTTCCTTTGCCGCGTGACCAATCAGAATTTCATTGGATTCGTCTATGCTGATGACCGACGGGGTCATATTAGTACCGTGTACATTTGGGATAATGACAGGGCCGCTTTCTGTCCAGTGTGACACCAAGCTATTTGTGGTACCTAGGTCTATGCCGATGATTGCCATGTTGGAGACTCCTTAATTGATTGATTAATCACTCTTGTTTTAAATATTTCCTTATTTTCTTTGTATCACTATTTTTCATCTAATAAGCCTCCTCTGTTATATAACTCAATTTCACTTGTAAATTCTTCCACCGTCATGTCTTCTAACTCTTCTTGGCTCCTCAATATAACCATGTACTCATTTTGTTTTTTGCCATATACATCCAGATAATGAAATCCTGTAGTTTCAGCTCGCTCTCTTTCCATGTTATCCCACATATTAGCTAGCGTTGAAGGCTCTCTAAAGTAGTTTTCTGTACACCATTCTTCTGAAAACATATCCAGTACAACCTTGCGTTTTCCATCGTCTAGTGTGTAAAAATAAATTAACGGCTTATTTCTCGTTCCCCAATTTTTACTTTGTTCATAAGCGGTTGGAGATAAACCAGCAATTCTTGCACAAATCCGCTTGAGTTTTTTATAATTGATCTCTTCATTTTCATCTAGTATTAAATTTAAACTAGTGTCATAGGTTCCTTTGAATACTTTGTCAATAATTTCTTTGTTACTTTGTTTTACTGACATATCTGCCGATTCAGTATCTAGTCTTAAACAATTATTCAGCGTGTCCTCAGTCCTTGCATCCGGTGTTGTTAAATGTACTATTTTCCCGCCGTACCCCTCTTCCTTAATAATTTTTTCAACTTCTTCATACATGGCACGTTGAGCCTGTACAGTTAGGTACTTGTCTTCATTGTCCCTAAAACCAACCATGAATTTTAACGAAAGGTCACTTTTCGGTGCATACAGATTACCACTAAGTCCATTTTCACTTATCCCAGCGCCAACCCAAACAAAATCTTCTTTATATTTATTAA
>JBGSUZ010000392.1:0-4787 GCA_041753235.1 Acidaminobacteraceae bacterium | reverse complement strand
TGTTTGATGCCTTGGAAAAAGTTAAGTTTGAAACAGTGTCTATGGATTTTATTTTTGCACTGCCTGAACAACAGTTTGAGGATCTAAAATCTGATATTGAACTCGCTTTTAAAAATGGTGCGAATCATATTGCCATCTATCCTTTTATAGACTTTACTTTTACGGATAGTACAATTCCTTCTATGGGTAAAAAGGAAAAGCGAAAACTGCTAGACGCCATTACAATATACTGCCAAGAAAAAGGCTATCATAGAGATTCTATTTGGACTTTTTCAAGCAATAAAGATGCAAAATATTCTTCAATGACTAGAGAAAATTTCCTAGGCTTTGGCTGCTCAGCGACAACACTTCTCAAAGACCAGTTTAAAATCAACACATTCTCAGTAGATGAATATGTGAAAAAACTAGATGAAGGCAATTTACCAACTGCATTAACTTTACGGTTTACTAAAAGACAGAGAATGATTTACTATTTGTTTTGGACAGCATATAGCACAAAAGTATCCTCTGAAGATTTTGAAGCATTTTTTGGAGAATCTTTAAGTAAATCCTATGGAATTGAACTTTGGATAGCAAAAAAAATAGGATTTATAACGCAAGATAACATGACTTATCAAATGACGCTCAAGGGTGTTTTTTATTACCATTATTACGAAAACTACTACACACTTTCATACATTGATAAGATGTGGGGAATAATGAAAAGAGAAGCTTTTCCAAAGGAAATACATTTTTAAAGAGAATACACCAGTGTATTAATACAGGATGTAATGCTATCAGAAAATTAATTAAGGAGGTAATGCAAATGAAGAAAATTGTACTTGCAGGCGGTTGCTTTTGGGGTGTTGAAGCTTATTTTGCTCAAATTAATGGTGTCCTAGAAACTCAAGTTGGCTATGCGAATGGCACTAAAGAAACGCCTACCTATCAAGAAGTTTGTACTGGCACGACTGGACACGCTGAAGTATGTGAAATTGTATATGATGAAACGCTCGTGACCTTAGAAATGCTGTTAGAACGTTTATGGCGCATTATAGACCCAACGTTAATCGACAGACAAGGCGGAGACATAGGTAATCAATACCGTACAGGCATCTATTATATAGATTCATCGGATTTAGAAGTGATAAAACAAAGCGTTTCTGATGAATCTAAAAAGTATAAATTGCCAATAACCACTGAAGTTTTACCACTAAAAAGCTATTACCCAGCAGAAGAATACCATCAAAAATATTTAGACAAGAACCCGAATGGCTACTACCATATTAATTTGAACGCTTAAAGACAAGGACTGGGGATTAAAATGAAAAAACTCAAATACTTCCATGTAGACGCGTTTACCAGCGAACAATACAAAGGAAACCCAGCTGGTGTCTGTGTGTTGGATGAATTTATCTCACATGAGGAAATGCAGTTGATTGCAACAGAACTTAACCATTCTGAGACGGCTTTTGTCGTTAAAGGCTATGATCCTGAAAACAAGTATGAGTGTCCGCTCTATGATCTCAAGTGGTTTACGCCAGAAACCGAAGTACCACTCTGCGGTCACGCCACACTCGCTGCATCAAAAGTGCTGCATACTGAATATGGCATTTCTAAGGACTGCGTCACTTATAATACACTATCAGGACTGCTGTATACCAAACTAAGCGATAAAGGGATCACTATGAATTTCCCAACGGATAAGTACATCAATTTGGAACCTTCTGAACAACTGCTCTGGTATCTGGGCATTAGCCAATATGAGCGAGCAATCTATTCAGATCAGTTAAATAAAATAGTGATTGAACTTTCCACTGAAAAAGAAGTACGAAGACTCCTACCTGACTTTGAGAAGCTCCGTCGTCTCGACTTAGAATTTGATATTCGGGGGGTCGCAGTTACATGCAAAGGAGAGGGCAGGTACGACTTTATAACTCGATACTTCAACCCTTGGTTTGGTGTCGATGAAGACCCCGTTACAGGCTCTGTTCATACCATACTAGCACCCTACTGGTCTGAGATTCTAGGAAAAAGAGAAATGCTTGCTTACCAAGCCTCAAAACGTGGTGGTGAAATTTACCTTGCCCTCACAGACGATAATCGAATTGAGCTCTCCGGAGAAGCAATTGTTGTTATGGATGGTGAGATAAGACTCCCCAATCGTTAGCTTTCAAAAATTATAAAAAACCTCGCTGAAACTAATCAGCGAGGTTTTTTCACTCTGTAACAGGCGCCTTAGACAAAGTTAGAATAAATAAAATCGACCCTGCAGCTAAGCAAATTGGTATAAGCCAAAATGTTGGTTCTGTTCCAATCTTATCATTTAAGTAACCCATCATGAAACTAGACACAAGGGCTAAGAAATTACATATTGTAGATATAAGACTAATAATTGCCGCTTTATGTTTAGGAAATAGATTTGCCATATAAAGCGTCATTGTTGGGAAGACCAGTGAGAAGAAGAAACCCGAACCTGCAACGACCCATAACCCTGACTCTCCTAACAACAAACCAAATACAAACAGCACACATGCCGTGCTAATAAAAAGACATACACTCCTAGCATAACCTAGTTTCTCAGCTATAAATCCACCCATAAAACGTCCTATGCTAAAAGTTCCAAAGAATACAGCTGCAAATAAACCTGCATGTGCTTCTGTATAGCCATAAACCTTGTTTAAGTAGTTAATCATCCAGTTGCCGGTTTGGAGTTCTGCTGAAACATAAAGCCCTAAAGCAATGCATGCCATCACTACAAATCTCAAATTAGGAATATCCTTATAACCACCCGAACGGCCACTTAAAGTAATAGTTGGATACTGAACAAATAGCACCAGCACCATACAAAAGGCAATCAGATAAGCCATCCATACAAAAAAGTCTTGCCAATTATAATTTAAAACTAAAAGATCGCCACCAAACTTTTGGCTAAAAGTAATACCTAGACCAAAAAAGAAGTGGATCATATTGACTAAGACCGCCTGAAAGGGTACTTTTATAACGGTTACCACCGTATTTAAACTAGTCAGTGAAAAAGTGACACCAATTGTAATCACACAGTAGAGCAAAGTAAACAGAATAAAATTTGATACTTTCGATGCAAAATAAAAGGATGCAATATTAATCACAAGGCCCATTATTATAGTCATTTTATAACCAATTCGATTACAGATAGGTGCTGTAATAAATGCACCTATTACAGACACTGCTGTTGTAATTGAAAATAGTATTCCGATTTGATAGGCACTTACTTCAAAATATTTCATAAAGTTTGGTACAAGGAGCCCTCTAATCCCAGACGATATTGCCATAGTAAACATGACCGTAAAGCTGACAATAATCATCAACGTTTTTCTAAAATCCATAAATTTCCCCCTAATTAAGCGTTTGCTTCCTATTAAAGAATAGTGATTATTTTAAGCAATGTAAAGGACATATAGCGTAAGAAAATTTTTTTGTGATTTTTCTATCAATTTAGACTAGCGCAATAATGATTTATATGTTACAATATGTTTACAAATAAAAAGTGCTGAGTCAACTTGCGGTAACCACAAAGTTATCGAGTAGATGCGACTGGAAGGCATGAAAATTATTTATTTAATTTTCATGCCTTTTTTGCGTGGAAAAATGATTAAGCATAGTAAAGTTTGAATGTAAGGGGGGCGTTAGTTATACCTATGAAACAGCAATACCTATTCACACAAGCACGAGAGATTAGTAAAGTAGACGTAGGAGGGCTGATATGAAATTTGATGTGGTTGCATGGCTTCTAAATCCTTATATGTTAATGTTCTTTGTAGTAGTTTCAGGTTTGTTGTTCGGAAAAATTAGATTTGGTAAATTTAACTTTGGTTCATCTGGCGCGTTGTTCACAGGCTTATTTGCCGGTTGGCTCGCAACAGATTATGCACAAAAATTTGTAGAAGGCGACAGTGGTTTTGAAGCTGCAGCGTCATTAATAAAAGTAGGCGTTGTTCAAAAGGAATTCTTTAATATTTTCTTAATCCTATTCGTTTGTGCGGTTGGCCTACTCGCTGCTAAAGACATGGGTGCAGTACTAAAAAAATACGGTTTAAAATTTGTAATATTGGGTGTATTAATCACTGGACTTGGCGCAGCAGCTACTTATGGTTGTACATTATTCAGTGCCAATAATAACCCATTCGAAGTATCTGGCGTTTATACAGGTGCTTTAACTTCTTCTCCTGGATTAGCAGCTGCAATTGAAACAGCAACTAACTTCTCTAAAGAGCAAGCTGAAAAGTACACGAGTATGAACAATGAACAAAAAGCAAAAGTACTTAGAGTAATTGACAAAACAGGCGCGTTGACACCTGAAAACACACCCGAACTGACACCAGAGCTTAAAACTAAATTCACAAAAGAAGCACAAGCGGGTATCGGCGTAGGCCATGCGATTGGTTATCCATTTGGTGTTCTCATCGTAATCATTGCCATGAACTTCTTCCCTAAAATTTTTAGAATTGATGTTAAAAAAGAAATGGAAGTTTATAGACAAGAAATGGCAGATGCGAAGAAAGCACATACTGGCAAAGAAATTAAGGAAGTATCCTTTGATTTACTTGCTTTTGGTATAGCTTGTCTCTTTGGTTACACGATTGGCTTAATTAAAATCAACCTTGGCCCTCTAGGCTATTTTAGCTTAGAATCAACAGGTGGTGTCCTTATCGGTGCACTTCTTCTTGGCTACATTGGCAAAATAGGCTTTATCAACTTTAGAATGGACTCAAAAATTCTAGGTGTTGTAAGAGAAGTTGCACTTGTATTCTTCCTCGGTATAGTTG
>JBGSUZ010000391.1:0-3822 GCA_041753235.1 Acidaminobacteraceae bacterium | reverse complement strand
GGCACATTTTTTATCATTGGTTTGCAACGGCAAAATTTCCATTTTTTCCGTCATCGTTCTTAACGTATTCAACCAGTTTGTATGGGCAACAATTGCATGTTTAGCTTCCTCCACAATATCTTGTCTACTGATGGCATTTTTACTACCTTGGAGGACTAGGAACATTTCTGATATCGTACTTGTAAAATCAGCATCAATCTTTGAAATTAATTTGGCATTTTGTAAACTCTCTTCTGCATTGGACTCCATATTGACTGCCATATAGGTCAATTTTTCGGCATCGATACTTGCCTGAGCCATTGCTTCGTTTATGTCATTAGCTGAGCCACTAATTGTATTAACGTAAGTATTAACACTTTCAATTTCTTCTATGGTGTTTTCAAGGGTTTTAACATTCGATGAAATGGCATCTGTAACCTGATCGATTTGCTCACCCATCATTCCTGTAGAGCGAAGCGTCTCTTGCATACTGTCAAAGCCCAGCTTTGAAGAAGCTTGAATTTGATTTACAAATAAGTTCATATCTTCAAGGCTCTTTTTAGTGCTTTCAGCTAATTTTCTAATTTCATCTGCAACCACTGCAAACCCTCTACCATTTTCCCCAGCTCTAGCCGCTTCAATAGAGGCATTTAAAGCAAGTAAATTAGTTTGACTCGCAATATCATCTACTGTTTTTACTATACCTTGAATATTATTTGCCATTTCAACCAAGTTGCCAATTTGCGTATTCATTACATTTGCATGATCAATCACTTCATCTTTTAAATTGACCACGTCTAAAAGTCGATTTAGTCCAACCGTATTTTGTTCAATAAGTTGTGTAGACGAGGTTGTAAGGGTATTCAAAGTATCAGAAACCATTTGGATGGTTTCGTTGACTTGGTTCATACTAGCAGACGTTTCTTCAACAATTGCTAAATTTGAAGCACTTACGTCGGATAACTCTGTTGAAAAAGTTTTTACATGTTTGGCAGAATGCAGCATAATCACATCAAAACTACTAAGTGAAATTGCAATTTGCAACATTCTTTTAGCTGAATTTGAAAGCATTCTTTCAGACTCAAATAATTTTTTTAACTGATTAAGCATTGTAATGTGAATAGGATACTTTGGATCGGGCTCACTAACAATTTCTCCTGTAGTAATACCATCAACATATTTTAAAATACACCTAGCTTCTTCACAAGGTTTTTTCCTAAAATTAAACATATACATTTCTCCCTTGTACGTCATTTATGATTTGTATACAATATACCACATTATACCTAATTCTATGTGAGTATACTATAGCAATATATGATGAACCATTGAAACCACATATGGGATTCCGTTGGATATGCGTTATAATCAGAATATATGGTTTTCACAGGAGGTAAATTATGGCGTTTTCTATACTATCAGCAAAATTGCATAAACCTCAATTGTCCGACAAGATAATCACACGGTTGGAACTGCTTAAAGAATGCCAAAGAAATCAGGTTATTTTGGTATCTGCTCAAGCGGGTTCTGGAAAGTCAACGACTATTTCTGCTTGGCTGTCAGAACAGGATAGGCCTTATAGTTGGTATTCCTTAGATGAGTGGGATAACGATATAACACAATTCTTTGCTTATTTCATTGCGGACATCAAGTCGATTGACTCTGGTGTGGCTGAGGTGCTTGAACAGCTCTTTGAATCTTATCAATCTGTTGGTTTTGAAGCATTTGTCAGAGCGATAGTGCATCAAGTACATGCGATAGATTATCCTTATATTATGGTTCTTGATGATTACCATTTGATTAATAATAGTCAAGTCCATCAAGTGATTAAGACAATTCTGGATCACTTGCCTACTCATATGCAGTTGGTTTTGATTACCAGAGAAGACCCGCCTTTTCCGCTTGCAAAATTACGGGCGAATAAAGGCCTGTTTGAACTTCGAATTTCTGAACTTAGATTTACGGCGGATGAGGCAAAAGCATTTTTTTTGCAACAACTGGACCTAACCTTAGAAGATGAACAGTTAAAGGTTCTAATCAAACGTAACGAGGGTTGGGTATCAGGCCTACAGCTAACGGCACTTTCAATGCAAAGGCTTGAAGACGTTAGCGGTTTTATTGAGGCTTTTACAGGCAGTCATTATTATATAATGGATTATTTAATGGAAGAAGTACTTAACAATCAGGCTCCGGAAATTAAGGCATTCCTTCTTAAAACATCGATATTTGAGTTCTTTTCAGCAGAGTTATGTGAAGCTGTAGTCCAGTTAGAGCCCACTGCTGGCAGTGCTATCATAGAAAAACTTCTGAAAGCTAACTGTTTTATTATTCCCATTGAGGCGTCTCGAAAATGGTATCGGTATCATCATCTTTTCAGAGACATACTCCAGCAAATGCTTGAGCAAAACCCGGAAATCGACAGCTACAAACTACATGTTCAAGCTGGATACTGGTTTAAGAATGAAGGACAAAGCCAAAAATCCATTCATCATTTTTTGAAAGGGAATGCCTTTGAAGAGGCGGCGGCATTGATAGAGTGTAAATGGGCTGAAATGGATGATCAGCTTCAAGCCGGGCTATGGCTTAGTATGGCAAAACAATTGCCTTTAGCCATCTTGGAGAAAAGTCCCGTCCTTGCCATGGGATATGGCTGGGCTTTACTGGATACTGGGGATATTGAAGGCAGTGGCCCTTGGCTCGATAAAGCACAAGCCTTATACGACCAGTATCAAACAAAAGGATACCAAGAGGACCTTTTTATTAACGATACCCTTCAATTTAAATTACTGCCCGCGACGGTTGCATCCGCCAAAGGGTATGCCGCAGCTGCTTGTGGTGATATGGATGGCATATTTAAACATACTCGCAAAGCCCTTACTTTGATTCCTAGTGATCAACACAAAAAGTATAGTCTCGTATCAATGTTATTAGCGGTTGCTTATTGGGGCATTGGTGAATTAGATGAAGCTGAACGTTTGGTTGAAAAATGTTTAGAAAACCTAACAAGTGCTGAAATGCCAGTGGCTTATAATTCTATATATATGGTTCTTGGTGAATTGTATATTTTGCAAAATCGCTTGAGAGAGGCTCATGAATTGTTTACACAGTTAATTTCTAGTGTTAAACAGGAGAATACAGTCCCTATCTTGTTGGCTAGCCTTTATCTGGGTTTGGCTAAAACCGTATTTTTACAAGGCGATACGGCGCAAGCTTATAACCTTCTCGAAGAAAGTAAGCATTACGGTCAGCATTATGCCCTTATGGACTGGAAATACAAATATTATCTTATGCTGGCCCGAGTTTATTGCAGTGAAGGTTTTTACGACCTATCGCGGGATTGTGTACGAGAAAGCAAAGCAAATTATTTTATGAATCCTATGCCCGATGAAATGACGTTTGAAGATATGGAAACGCTCATTAATCACACAGAGACCTCTGGTGCTTTGAGCCAACAATCGAGCAATGAGAAATTCGATAAACATCCGCTTTTGAAAAAAGAACATGCAAATGATGGACTTATTGAATCCCTAACGGTGAGAGAGTTAGAGGTACTACATTTAATCGCGTCAGGATTGTCTAATCAAGAAATCTGCAATACGTTGTTTTTAGCCCTAAGTACAGTGAAAAGCTATAATCAAACCATATACCAAAAGCTACAAGTCAAACGGCGCACTGAGGCTGTAGCTAAAGCAAAGGTATTAGGTCTCGTATAGTGAAAACCTACTTTATTAATCAATACCAAATCCTCATGATATATTTTACCTTTCTTTCCGATATACTGCTGCTGTGGCATATCGACAGATTAGACAAAATCGACATAGTCTAGCTGGCTTTCGGATTAGA
>JBGSUZ010000390.1:0-14514 GCA_041753235.1 Acidaminobacteraceae bacterium | reverse complement strand
CGTAACCAATCAGGTCCGCATCGCGTCTAAGCATTTTCACTGCAATGCTGTGGAAGGTTCCCATCCACATGCCGCCTGAAACAGGGCCAATGAGTCTTTCAACTCGATTGATCATTTCCTTAGAAGCCTTATTGGTAAAGGTAAAGGCTAAAATATTGCTCGGAAAAATCCGTTTTTCTTCTATTAAATAGGCTATGCGGTGGGTCAGCACTCTCGTTTTACCCGAACCCGCGCCGGCTAAAATCAGTACAGGCCCATCGGTTGTTACAACTGCTTGGCGCTGTTCCTCATTGAGCATCGACAAATCCATAAAAAATCCTCCTCATCACAAGAACGTACGTTCCACCTATTTTATCACAAAAAGTCAAAAAGGTCATCTCTCATGAAATGACCTTTTTGACTTAGCTTTATTGCTTCTAATACAGTCTAGAAGCCAATTTGAATACTTACAGGCTGGTGGTCAGAATATTCAAAGTTCATGTCCGTTCCCTTAACCTGCAATACCTTTAAATTCGGAGATACGAGAAACCCATCTATAATACATTCAAAGTTCTCACCTTTGACGTAGGGTTTGTCGTTATTACGCACCGTGTTGACCTTGTCGTCATAGACCATTCTAAAACCAGTTTGCTCGCTGAGCGTTTCAGGTAATACCGCTACCCACTCAGGCATTTCACCAACAATCTTGGACTCCAGCTTTTCCGAAACGATATGGTTCCAATCTCCGCCTACAACGACATAATTTTTATCCTTTTTATAAATGTCTTGAAGGTGTTTACTCAGCCACTCGATTTGCACGGCTCTAATTTCACCGCCCTTATCGTAAGCTGACAAATGTACATTGATTAGTATTAATTCTTTGCCATTGTTGAGTTTATAATGATTTTCCATTATGTAGCGTTTTAAGTCAAAGTAGCGTTTTGGAATAGGCTCAGCCCCTGGAAGCTGATACCGTTTAGAAGTGTCATAATCTGCACGGCTAAAAGTCGCCATACCACTTTCTGCAGCACCCATCGGATTATGCCATGGCACTGGCACCCACTTCGCTTTGTAATTGTATGCAAAACTAGCATTGTACCCAGGCAACATACTGGTCAGCACATCTAGTTCGTTCATATTATAGCTGCGGCTCGCATCTATATCCACTTCTTGTATGAAGTAGAAATCTGACTTCTTTGCTTTGAAAAAATTAACAATCCCATTTAAGTTTTTACTCGTCTGTTCCTCACTTGCCGAACGGGACATGCTGCCGCCATCCATAAAGAAATCTTGCCCCTTGTCGAGTCCAGCATAACCAATATTAAAGGTCGTTATTTCTAAAGATTTCGACACGTCAAGCGGTTTACCATTTCGAATGATTGAATCACTGTCTTCCACCCAATCTGGTCGATAATCCGTCACTACTATATACAACATAAAAGCACAAAAGGCGACAACAGGAATTAACAGAAGCATTAAGAGCCACTTGAGATATTTCATTACAACCTCCATCTACATTGGTATTAATGCCTCTATTATACCCGTTCTATCGCCTAAGAGCCACTCTTTTACTGAACTTAGGTCAAAATTGACTACAGTAAGAAGATGTTCTCGCGCTCACATGCTTCATACATTTCGTCAGGCCATACCGATGATTGAACCTCTCCAATATGAGCTTTTTGTAGGAAGTACATGCAGATTCTGGACTGACCTATACCACCGCCAACAGTGTATGGCAATTCCTTTTTAGCAACCATCTGATGGAAGCTATAGCTCATACGATCTTGGCAGCCTGCTTTTTCAAGCTGTGATGCTAAAGCGTCCTCGTCTACGCGAATCCCCATAGAAGATAGTTCAAAAGCACTTTCAAGCACTGGGTTCCAGAAGAGAATATCGCCGTTGAGTGACCAGTCATCATAGTCTGGTGCTCTGCCGTCGTGCGGCTCACCGTGGCTAAGTTTGTCGCCAATTTTCATGAGGAAGACTGCACCCTTATCTTTTGCAATTTCGTTTTCTCTTTCTTTAGCTGTCATGTCTGGGTAAAGCGCTAAGAGTTCTTCACTGGTGATGAAGAAAATTTCCTCAGGCAATGTTGGTGCAAGCATTGGGTATAGTGCATGAATGTGCGCTTCTGTTGACTTGAACACACCATAAATTCTAGTTACAATGTCTATAAGTTTCGCTTCATGTCTGTCTTCTTTACGAATAATTTTTTCCCAGTCCCACTGGTCTACATAGATTGAATGGAGTTGGTCTAAGTCTTCGTCTCTTCTAATTGCGTTCATGTCTGTGTAAAGACCTTCGCTTGCTTTAAAGCCATAACGGTGAAGTGCCATACGCTTCCATTTTGCAAGCGAGTGAACAATTTCCGCTTCCGCGCCTATGCCTTTTACATCGAATGATACTGGGCGCTCTACACCGTTGAGGTTGTCGTTGAGGCCCGTTTCAGGTCTTACAAATAGCGGTGCAGATACGCGTGTCAGGTTGAGGGCTTCTGAAAGCTTTCTCTCAAAATGGTCTTTAACTTGCTTTATAGCGATTTCTGTTTCCAATATGCCGAGTGCTGATTTATAAGGTTTTGCTAATATAGTGGCTGTTTTAGTCTTTGTCATAATAAGTTCCTCCTCAAATTCATATAAGTTCAGGTTAATTGTTAATTTTAGATAATAAAAAAACCTTTCGTCACTCTCTCCAGTTATTATGGAGAAAGGGACGAAAGGTTCAACTTTCGCGGTACCACCCTTGTTAATCAGCTGAGGCTGATTCACTCTGCCTAGTACGGATATAGTTCATTGCTTCGAAGCATGCATGCCCAATGTCTATTCGATACCAGCCCCAAGGTAACGGTTGGGTGCCGTTCAAGTCTACTCAGCGATTGCCTTTCGGTTGAAAGCTCGGGGATGTTCTTCATAAAGTTCTGATGTACTGGACTCTCACCGCCGCCAGCTCTCTGAAACACAGTTTGCTTTACTACTCTTCCCGTCTTTGCCTTTTAATATTTAGGAAACTTTCGTTCCCTGCAATTTATTAATGATTTGTAACAATATTACCTGAGAACTGAAATTCTGTCAACACCTTTTTTGCATTTTTGTTTGCATGTTTTTTTAGAGGTACAAATTGACGAGTAAACCCTTAATTTCACCGACTTTGCTCAAAATACTAATATGCTTGGACTCTTTTTGCAAAACTAAATCTGTTAACTGGAGCAATTTTTCATCTATATTTTCAACACTTCTAAGCACTTTCGTTCTGCCAGCCCGACCATAGCCCCGCTTTTCAGCAACTTTTAGGCCGTAATCCACCGCTTCTTCAATAAAGGATTTCACCATATTTTTATAGGCAAAAAGAGATTCCACAGTACGGTTTTCTACCAAATCCCGTCCTTTTTTCTCTACATCGTCTAATAGTTCTTGAAGCAATTGTCTGCGGCGTTCGTCATCGTTTTGATCTGCTAGTATTTCCTGAAAACTCACTCGCCCAATAATAGGCGCTGGTGCTTTTATTCCTTTGCTGGAGGCTGTGCTGGAAGTACCTCCAGTTTTCCTGACTTTCATACTACCGCTCATTGCCAGCCTCCTCTACCTGTTCAATCAGCCTTGCTAATGAAGAAACGACAGCAAACATCTGAGGTGGCATTTTATGTCTTAAATCTGTTCCGACTAAGCCCTTGACTGTTGATTTGTCTTGAAGGGGTTCACCGAGTTCTGCGGCCTTTTCAATAAAGTCGTCTACCAAGCCGTCCGGTTCGCTGAGGTTCGTCTTTTCATATATGGCCTGTTCCGCCAAATAAGCCTTTAAACCTTTTGTATGACTCATATTTTCAACTCAAACCCCTTTCGCTCTGAAACAGCACCTATTTCAGCTTCCGCTTCAAAAACAGCCGTCTGACTGACTCTCGGCAGCTCGGCAGGAACTTCCTTCTCTTTGGTAAAAGGAATGTACTTGATTTCACCCGGGTTGTAACCAATTTCTTTAAGTTCAGCCAATATGTCAGCTGTAAACGGTTTAATAACTTCCATAATGTTCTCAGAGGCATTGCTGATGCTCACCGAAAGCTGCCTTTGACTCGATTGGATACGAATGCCCGTCTCACCGTATTGTTTTAAGTCCACTAACAAGTACATGCTGCAATTTTCCCAGTCCATTTTCTCCACCGTCTTGCGGGCTTTAACATAAAGCTTCATGTGATTGCTGTCATCGCCAGTTTTAAGTGGTATGTTGAAGAATAGGCTCTGGGTATCGTTTTGAGGCTCTGATTTATTCAGTAGCTGTTGTCCTGTCAACTGACTCAAACCTTTTTCAACTGCCTTAACCAATTGTTGCTGGTCTTCATGGTCTTCGGCCGAAAGTTTTAGTAAAATCTGTTTAAAATTCGCCTGTGTCTTTTCTGACTTGTCGCTAAATTCTGATGCAAAAACCGTGTCTAATAATTCCACTTCATGATTGAGCCCCAGTGCCCGCATAAAGTCTAGTACAGGCTTCGCACCCTGACTCATTTTGGACGCCTGTTGCTGAATGTCATTTTGATTCATACCCGCAAGACGGGCACTGTCTTCTTTTAAGAAAATTTGAACCTTTTGTTTTGATGGTTCAAACAACAATTTATCTAGCCTTTGCTTCGTCTCTTTCAGCCATTGGAGCGCCGCGCGAGGGTCTTTTTGAGCGAGTTCAGATACTTTTTGCAAATCTGAAGACAGGCCTATTAATTTGCGCTCCGTTTTCATATCTGTGTATAGAGTTAAGTCAGAGTTCATAATCACCTTGTCTAACTTGTCTGCTACTTTAACGACAGCCTCTCCCATCTGTTTAGGGTCTGCCTTTTCCAGTGTCTCTGTAATCACTGTCAGTGCGTCTTTTTTGAATTTATCAAAATCATTTTTCACAGTTACCATGCGTATGGTCACTTCTGTAACCAAATACGCCTTAGTCTCCTTAGATTCAAACATAGACTGAATATCCGCCTGACCATATGCACTCATCATTTCGGCAAGGGTATTGTCTACGAGGTCATCTAGTTGATTGAGGAAGCCATCAGAAGTCAGCGCCATATTCTCTTCATCGTTTTCAGACGTACTTAGCTCCGAATTCTCAGTCTCAGCAAGGGTCACTGCTGACTTTTCAGTTTCTGCAAATGCCAAGTCCTCAACACCGTCGAGCATATCTTTAAGCATCTCATTCAGGGCCTCCGCCCCAAAGCTGTCGCCTGAATTATTCCACGTTACAGTTGTCTGGGTCGTCTCCACGCTCATTTTTATTTTTATCAATGAAATTTTAAGCTTGCCCTCAACCATCAACATAGCTTCCATCAAGTTTTGAGGACGTTTTAGCTCATTTTCCTTCATTTTTTTTATAGCATCTGCTGTGAATTTGCCTATCATTTTACTGTGCTCGTCTGCCATAATTTTGCCCGCAGACTCACCCGCTATGAGACGGTCGCCTATTTCTTTAGCTTCCGCTTCTGTGTAACCCATTTCTTTGAGCGCACTGTATACTTCCTTTTTCAAGGCATCCGGGACTTTTTCTACCGCCTCGTCTACTTCCGACTGACTCATTTCAGTACTTTCAGCAGCCTTGAATTCATCTTTAAGTAAGTTTTCAAGTGCCATGGTCGCATTTTCCTGATCATTAAGCGCCGAATGCGTGGCACTTAAATTGCTCTCAGTAATCTCCATGCCTTTCGCGCTGGCAACCTGAACCGTCAGCAATTTATTTGCCGAGGAACCGTCCGCTTTGTCTAAGAACTTTTGAGTTTCAGTCATAGTTGCCTTATTAGGCTCTATATTGGCATTTCTAAATATTTTATAGGCCGACTGCATGTCCGCACTTGAAGAAACGCCCATCTCTTTGAGTTGACTTTCAAAGCTCGTTGAGCGGACGCTAGAGAGTTTATCTGTTTTTAGCACTGAATAATCACTGCTAGTTTTCTGTGCATTTTGCACATACGGATTGATTTTCATGAACCTCACCTCATAAACAGTATCGGCTGTTTCAATAAAAACTTGAACAATTCCCTACATGTCAAAAACCTAATAAAAGCGCTCTGTATATTGCTATAACACAGAGCGCTTCAAATTACTTTTGATTTATATAGGTTTCAACCAAGGCTTCTACTGCTTCCAAATCCGCTGCCATAATAGCAGCGTCCGCTAATGCTTTCAACGCCTCTGTGCTAAGTCCCATAATGGACTTGCGCACCTCTGTAACGGACACTGGGCTAACGCTAAATTCGTCTAGACCCATACCAAGCAAAATAGGTATCATTTTAGGATTACCAGAAGCATTGCCGCACATACCCACCCATATACCTGCTGCATGACCATTTTTGATAGTCATGTCAACCAGCCTTAACACCGAGGGGTCCATTGGATTATAAAGGTCTGACAAGCTGGCGTTCATGCGGTCTACTGCCAGCGTATATTGTGTTAGGTCATTTGTGCCAATGCTGAAGAAGTCAACTTCCTTCGCTAAAGCGTGAGACTGGAGTGCTGCCGATGGAATTTCAATCATAATGCCTAGTTCGTAATCCTCAGTAAATGCTGTATTAGAAGTGGACAACTCACTTTTGGCCTCTTCTAGCAATTGTTTGACCCGTCTAACTTCTTTAATGGTCGCTATCATTGGCACCATGATTCTAAGTCTACCATAGACCCCCGCTCTTAGAAGTGCACGGAGCTGAGTCTTGAAGAATTCTGGGTGGTCTAAGCAATACCGAACCGCTCGATACCCTAAAAATGGATTTTCTTCTTTTTCTAAGCCCAGATAAGGGACTTGCTTGTCTCCACCGATGTCCATGGTTCTAATGATGACAGGTCTATCCCCCATCGTCTCTAAAACTTGTCTATAGGCGACATATTGTTCTTCCTCAGAAGGTGACGTTTGACGGTCCATAAAGATGAACTCACTTCGGAATAAACCAATCCCCTCAGCACCACAGTCTACTGCTGTTTTTGCTTCTGCCGGTTTGGCAATATTAGCAGAGACCTCTATTTTTTTGCCATCTACTGTAACAGTATGCTGATTCAAATAGATTTCCAGCGTCTTTCTATAGTCAGCCTGTGCGGCTTGCTTTTTCAAATACATTTGTTTAGTTTCCATATCTGGGTTTTCCAATACAAGACCAGATACGCCATCTACAATGGCTTCCACATTGTTTGTAAACAAAGCTGTGGCCTGCTTAATACCCATAACCGCAGGAATTCCTAACGTCTTTGCAATAATTGCGCTATGTGAAGTCGCACCACCCAATTCCGTTATAATGGCACTTACCAGTTTATTATTTAAAAGTGCCGTATCCGAAGGGGTTAAATCTGAGGCTACTAAAATAGCCCCCTCAAGCGTTGTAGGATCAAACAACTGCTCTTGTCTTAAATGCGCTACAATTCGTCTGCCAATGTCCGAAATATCAATGGCACGTTCTCTCAAATAAGGGTCTGGCATCGCTTCAAACATTTGAACATAAAGGTCTACCACAGACTCAACAGCTACTACCGCACCTGTTCCCGTTTTAATATGACCCTCTACGCCCCCAATTAATTCTGGGTCTTGAATCATAAGCATATGTGCTTCAAAAATAGCCGCCTGTTCCTTACCCATTTGTTCATGGGCTCTTTCAGCTAACTGGGCTATGCCCCTCTTGGCCTCATCATGTGCTGTCTTAAATTTTTCTAACTCTTTTTCAGTACTTTCTACGGTGTATACTTTCGTTGTGTCTAACTTGGGTTTTATATAAACCTTGCCTATACCAACGCCTTCAGAAGCGCCTATACCATTAAATTGCTTCATGATACTGCCTCCTAATCATTTAGTTCGCTGAGCAGTTTGTAAAGCGCTTCACTTAGCGTCTCGTCTTCACAATCGATTAACAGTTCAGTTCCTTTTGTAACACCCATACTCATTAGACCCATAATACTTTTCGCATTATAAGGCTTTCCGTCTTTGATTAAATAGGCATCCATAGGACTAGTGCCGGCTAAACTCGCAATAAGACTGCACGGTCTTGCATGAAGACCCGTTTCATTTTGGATAATCACAGATTTCATATTTAAACTCCTCCATTTATGGCTCTAACATTTTACTTTTGTTTCATCGTAACGCTTAATGCTGAAATTGGCGCTGTTTGCAAAACACCTATCTGACTACACTCAAAGTGCGCCACTTCCGTTAAATTAGTTATAACCACTGGTGTAACAATAGACTTTCCTGCATTTTTTAGAACAGACAAGTCCACTTCCAATACTTTTTGCCCTTGTGTAACCCGGTCACCAGTTTGTATGAATGGCGTAAAACCTTCTCCCTTAAGTTGAACCGTGTCAATGCCCACATGTACTAAAATTTCCAAACCTTCCTCTGTCCGAATGCCAAACGCATGATTTGTCGGAAAAATTTGAACCACCTCACCACTTACTGGTGCTAGTACAACGCCATTTGTTGGTTCTATAGCAAATCCATCGCCTACCATTTTGCCTGAAAAAACTGGGTCTGGCACATCGGTTAAGTCTATGACAACGCCATCCATAGGTGTCATTACGTCAATATATCCAGCAATTTTATTCTCATCTTTCTTGCTAAAGAATTTAAACATATTTAGAACCTCTCTTATCAATTAAACTACCTGCTGCTTCGTCTACTATCAGCGTCACATCTGCATGGAGTTGAAGAATAGAAGCAGGTAAACTAGGTTGTATTTCACCTGAAACCATCGCCTGCACAGCCTCTGCCTTTTCTTTGCCGGAGGCCATGACCACAATGCGTCTAGCTTGTAAAATCGTTTTCATCCCAACGCTTATTGCCTGAGTGGGCACCGCTTCTAAACTGCCGAAAAAGCGACTGTTGTCCTGACGCGTCTGTTCTTCTAATTTTACCACGTGGGTCTCAGACGCAAACTTTAAATCTGGTTCATTAAAGCCGATGTGACCATTTCTGCCTATCCCTAATATTTGCAAATCTATGCCACCTGCCTCAGCTATGGCAGAGTCATATCGTTTACATTCTGCTTCTAGATTCTCTGCGAGTCCATTTGGAACATGAATACTATCTTGACGCATATCAACATGGTCGAATAAGTTCTGGCTCATAAATCGTTTATAACTTTGTGGATGTGCTTCGCCTAATCCTACATACTCGTCTAAATTAAAAGAAGTCGCGTTTGCAAAACTAAGTCCTTCTTCTTTATGTTGGCGAATCAATTCCTGGTAGGTACCAATTGGTGTTGTTCCCGTTGCTAATCCCAGAATGCTATTCGGGTGCAGCGTAATGAGTCCTGCAATATATTTAGCAGCCATTCGGCTCATATGTGCATAATCTTTTGTAAATATAACTTTCATGTTTAATTCCTCCAATAAGCCAAACTACCATCTACCCAAACGCCCACGACTTCAAGTTGTTCGTTTAAAACTACCGCATCTGCACGGTAACCAGATTCAATGCGCCCTATCTGTTCTAAGCCAACCAGTTCGGCTGGTGCAGTTGATGCAGCGTAAAGAATTTCACCGATTTGTTCAGGGCAATTTCGCGCCATGTTCCTAACCGCTTGGTCCATGGTCAGAATACTGCCAGCTAAAACACCACCTGTCAGTCTTGCGGAAGTTTCATCGACTAATACGTCTTGCCCACCAAGGTCATAATGACCCGGACACAACCCAGCCGCGCACATGGCGTCTGTCACCAAAATACTTTTATCTTTTTTGAGATTTAGTAAAAACGAAAACCACTCTTCTTTGAAATGTACACCATCTGCAATCCACTCAATGCTAAGGTCTGTCATTAACCCTGCGCCGACAAGGCCCGGCTCCCTATGATGGGTCTGGGGCATGCCATTAAAAAAGTGGGTAATATGTTTAGCACCCGCCGCCTTAGCCGCCATCGCTTCTTCAAAACTGCATCCTGAATGACCAAGTGCAATGCTAATCCCTCTATCTGCTAATTTTTTAATAAAGTCTATGGCCCCAGGCATTTCAGGTGCACAAGTAATGTGCTTAATTAATTTGGGTGCCCATTGATAAAAATCTCTTTCAAACTGTTCGTCATTTGGCTCTAAAATATAGGTCGCATCCTGAGCACCTTTTAATTTTGGACTTATATACGGCCCTTCAAGGTGAATTCCCGCTAGTTTAGCCGACGGACTCTCCTTAGGTGTTTCAAATTGTGCTTTCCTATACGCCTGAGCAGCACTGAGTGCACGTTGTATTTTTTCAGTAGACATCGTCATCGTCGTGCCTAACCAACTGGTAACACCATACTGCACCAGAGATTCAGCGATTAATTCCAGACTGTCTACGCTGCCATCCATAACGTCTTTGCCTGACATGCCATGAATATGAATATCCACAAACCCAGGTGCAACTATCCAGTCTTCTGGTATTTCCCAAACGGCTTGAAACAGATTTCCAGTTTGCTGTTCAGCGACTGTGGACGAATCCATAATGATAGTTTCCCAGCATTTCCTGAAACTCAGACCAGTATTTTTATTTAGTTGATTGCCTATAAGAACTTTCCCACCAATAATAGCTGATTTGCCTTGATTCATCTTTTTTCACCGCCCTGAATTAGGTTTAGTTAATGGGGGGGCTATGCCCCCCATTTTGTTACTAAAGACTATTGATACTGCTTCATTTTACCTGCAATAATCTCTGCCTTTGTGCCAATAACTATCTGAATTGAATCTGCACTAGGTTTGATAATTCCTGATGCGCCTAACGCTTTAATTTTAGCTTCGTCTACAACAGAAGGGTCTTTCACGATTAATCTAAGACGGGTAATACAGGCATCGATGCTCTTAAGATTGTGCATACCACCAAGCGCCGCCACATAGTTCATAGCGAGGGCATCATCGCCACCTTGACCTGAAGTAAATGAAGTTTCTTCTTCCGAATCATCTTCACGACCCGGTGTTTTTAAGTCAAACTTGATGATGGCGAAGTAGAAGATTACAAAGTAGATCACGGCGAACACTAAACCCACAAGAACAAGTAGTAATGGCTTACCTGCAACTGGGAAGTTGACTAAGTAGTCAACCAGACCCGCTGAGAATGAGAAACCATTTCTAATGCCTAACGCATTAACCACTACCAAAGAAATACCTGTCAAAATGGCGTGAATCACGTACAGTACGGGTGCAAGGAACATAAATAAGAATTCAATTGGTTCTGTAATACCAGTGAGGAACGCGGTAACTGCAACCGATATCAAACCACCTGCTACAAATTTACGTTTTTCCTTTTTAGCTGCTGCAATCATAGCAAGACATGCTGCTGGCAAACCGAACATCATAATTGGGAAGAAACCTGTCATGAAGACGCCCGCAGTTGGGTCGCCTGCAAAGAAGCGATTGAGGTCGCCAGTAGCGCCATTGTATTCCCCAAAGACAAACCATACGAGTGAATTCAGAATGTGGTGAAGTCCTACAGGAATCAGCAATCTGTTTAAAGTACCATAAGCAAAGTAACCAATAGCACCTGCTCCAATAATCCAGTTCCCAATGCCATCAATCGCTGCTTGTACTGGCGGCCATGTATAGCCGAAGAATACGCCCAGCAGCATGGCGGTCAGGGCTGTGACAATTGGTACGAATCGCTTTCCACCGAAAAAGCCTAGCCAATCTGGTAGCTTAATGTCGTGGAAACGGTTGTAAAGTTCCCCGGCAACAACGCCAATAATCATACCGGCGAGCACTTTCATGTCGTTCTTTTCGTTGACAACTTTAATGACGTTGGTGAGTACCAAATAACCGACCGTACCCGAAAGTGCCGCTGAACCATGCCCGTCTTTAGCAATCCCTGTTGCAACACCTATAGCAAAGAGTAACGGCAGGTTGTCGAATAACGCAGCGCCTGCTTTAGTTAAAAGTGGTATGTCTAGGTAAACGCCAAAACGAAGCATTAGGCCAGCTACTGGCAGTGCTGCAATTGGCAGCATCAAGGCTTTACCCATTTTTTGAAGGTAATTTAAAAATTGTTTCATGATGATCCCCCTTTGTCCTAGTTAGTTGCTTTCATTCAAGATATTAAATAACATAATGGCTAATGTTGCTTGCACAGTACGCCAACATGCTGCAGTCATGTGTGCCCCCCTGTGCGGGGTAAATAAAAAGGCATGAACTCAAAGCGCTAAAGACCTCTAGATCTTTGCTGCTATGAGCTCATGCCTGATTTAACAGTAACACGCTCTAATCTTTAATTCTTAATTCTTAATTCTTAATGGCTAGGATTATACATGTTTCATCTTTGCCAGTCTTCTGACTCTATCAATATGAATTGTCATGTAACCCAGCTCTTCGTCTGGCATTTCAAGTTCTAACGTTTCTCGAATTTTTTCTCTTATTTTTTCAGCAATACTGTAAGACTCTGAGAATTCCTGCTTGAGCATATTCAGTAGTGGATTTTCCACTGATACATGCTGGCTGCTGCGCTCTATTGCACCTCTTAAGTGATTGACTAATCGATTGTAAGTTAAATCGTTGTCGACAACCACATCTAAGTCCGCTTCAATTAGCTGAACCAATTCTTTAATGACCCGTGTATGCCTCAGCGTTTCCTTGACCTCTAAATTTTGTCTGGCGCTGTATAGGTGAAGCGCAATAAACCCGACTTCGTCGTCATTAAAACTAACCCCAATATTTTTTTCTATAAGCGACCTGGCTTCTAGTGCCAATTGATACTCCTGCTTATACAGGTTTTGTATTTCTATGAGAAATGGGTTGTGTATTTCCATATCCATCTTAAGCCGTTCAATAGCGAAACTAATATGATCTGTCAGCACTAAATGCAACCTGCTGTTAAGTTTGCCTAATTTATCCTCAGCCATCAAAATAACTTCCGTACACGCATTGAGCACTTTTCGGTCAATGTCTTCAGCCATTCGCAAGTAGTCTTTTTTTAGCTTTTCATCAAACGCGACGTAGTACCGTTCGATTTTGTCCTTAGGAATCGTCACCGTTTTACCGACTGCCATGCCAAAACCTATGCCTTTGCCGGTTAGTACCCGTTCTTCCTCGTTTGCACCGTCGATAACGATTATACAGTTGTTGTTTAAAATCTTAACGACGTGATAGCGATCATCCATAGATACCCCCCGTTCCTATTGGACTTTGTAAAACCAATACCTTTCAGACTCACTAAACAAAAAAAGCATAAACCACTAGCCTTAGCCGATGGTTTATGCCTGCATGACCAGTAACACACCAAATATAATAAAAGTATTACATTTTTATAACCGAAATATAACATACGACAATTTTTATGTCAACACTATTTTTTTACTGATACTGTTCCTCCATCCCCATCAGTTTGACAAATCCTATTGCTAAAAATACCACCGCCATGGCTGCCAATACTGCCAGCTGAGGCAATACAGACTGGAAGCTGCCACCTTGACTGAGGTTTGTCATCGCCTTGACCGCATAGGTGTGGGGAATTATTTTGCTTAGCCCGATGAGAATGGGGTTAGTCACTAAGTCCAAAGGCCAGAGACAGCCTCCCAGCATACCAAATGCCGTAAGTGCTACAGAAGTAAGCGCACCAATCTGTTGCATGCTCTTTGCTAAAGACGATAGCAAAATACCAAAACCCGACATGGCAAAGCAGAATAGTAGGCCTGCCACAAACATTTGATTTAAGTTTCCGCCAAAGTCCACTTTAAATAAATTGGCACCGACAAAGAAGACGAGCGTCAGTTGAATGATGCCAAGTATCCAAGAAACAAGGAAGTTGCCCACGAGCATACCTAGCTTGGAAGACGGGGATATAAGCAGTCTTTGCCAAGTATTTTGCTTGCGCTCTGTGAGTATGTCTGTTGCGCCAAAGACACAAGAGTAGGCTACAAAGAAAATTAGGAAACCAATCATACTATGCATCATAATGGCGTTTTTCTGAACTTGGCTGTCGTCTGTGCCTTGAGTGAGGGTCAGGGCTTGACGCTCTGCTGCACCTTTCTTGAGTTTATTATAAGTCTCTTCATATGTTTTTGAGTAGTCAGCCCCCTTGGTCTGAGCTGCAGACGCAATTTGGTCACTGGTTTTGTGCCACGTGCTAAGTTGATTGTACTGACTCATTAGCAGCGGCTTTAGCACCATTATTTCCGCGTCACTTTTAACACTTGTGAGGCTCATGGCAGGGGCTTTACTTGCTAAAAGTTGAGTCTCAAACTCTTTTTCCAGTGTTATCAGGGCCATGGCTTTATTTTCCTTCACCATTTGCTGACCCTCAGTTGCTTCTACTAGCGTATAGGTATGAGTCTTGTCTAGTTGTAATGCAGCAATGTACTTGTCTGAGAGTGCCGAGTTGTCGAGGTCTGTCACTAGGACCTCTGGTTTATAAGCACCACTGAAGCCGCCAAAGGCAAACATCATCATCATGGAGATAGCTGACATGACCAGCATCATTTTTAGTTCACTACGCTGCATCCATAGCTTTCGTTTGAGTATGTGCCACATCTTTGCCTACCTCCTTCATGTAGAATAGTATCACCGCTAAACCACCAAATAGAATGCCATTTACAGCTATAGCCATCAAATAGCCACTGAGTTGCTCAAGGCTGTAA
>JBGSUZ010000389.1:0-1534 GCA_041753235.1 Acidaminobacteraceae bacterium | reverse complement strand
CTTGATTATTGATTTTAAAGTGGGTGTTTGTTGAAAGTTGGCGACCTGCTTCTGAAATTTCTATAGTCACTACAGGTGTTGAACCTAGTTTGTTTTTAATGTCGTTAGGTTTACTGTTAAAAGTAGACGAAGAACGTACAGAAGAGCCAGCAGCAATGATTGTTGAAGGGGGAACGCTATGCGTTATCATGTGATTAGGGTTAGAGTGTACTGTCATCATTATCACCTCGTTAGCAAATACAGACTTGTACTTGTATAACATTTATACCCAGAATATTGGGTTGTAAACATAAAAATGAATATTTGCGTAAACTCGATGTGTTATATTAGTTGACAATCGAAGATGTATTGTTTACAATTATCCATAAAGAGGTTAACAATAAACCATTCTGGAGGATTTTATTTTGAAGACGAGAGACATGATATTAATTTCATTATTTGCTGCATTAACTGCTATAGGGGCCTTTATTAAGATTCAAGTTGGCGTAGTACCTTTTACTTTTCAATTTTTCTTCTGTGCCTTCGCGGGTGTCCTATTAGGCTCAAGAAAGGCACTCATTTCGCAGTTACTCTATGTGGCGATTGGTTTGATCGGCATTCCGATTTTTGCTAATGGTGGCGGTTTTACTTATGTATTTCAACCGACATTTGGTTATTTATTAGGATTCATAGGTTGTGGTTTTACAGTAGGCTTTTTAAGCGAACGAATTGAAGTAATGACAATGCCTAAAATGCTGGGTTCGGTACTAGCTGGGCTTGCAGTTATTTATTTAATTGGTGTTCCATATTTATATATGATTGTGAAACTCTATTTAGGGAAGTCAGCTTATACAATGAACGCTGCAATTGTTGGCGGTTTCTTGCCTTACATTATTCCGGATTTAATTTTAAGCGTCATAGTTGCTGTAGTTTCTATGTACACATTGCCAAAATTAAAAAGTGCACGTCTCGTTTAGGAGATGTGCACTTTTGTGCATTGTGCTATAAAAAGTCACGCTTGTTTGGTAGAATGGAATAAGCTTTATGCATCCAATCCTAAGTAATTATTAGCAAGCAAGAGGAAGACTCATGAAAAGATTTAAGAAAGTTTATATTGAAATTACAAACATATGCAATCTGTCCTGCAACTTTTGTCCAAAGACAATAAGAAAACCTGAGATGATGAATTTGGAAAGGTTTGAGCATATTATTAAAGCGGTTGCACCCTACACAGATCATGTCTATCTGCATTTGATGGGCGAGCCACTGTTGAATCCTGAGATTTCTACATTTTTTGAATGCTGTTATCAAGCGGGGTTGAAGGTCAATTTAACGACTAATGGCACTTTACTGCCATCGGCTCAAAAAATGTTACTGAGTGCTTCAGCGCTTAGACAGGTGAATATTTCTTTAAGCAGCTTTGAGGCAAATGCAATGACAGCACCTCTCGAAGCGTACCTAAAAGGCGTTACGGACTTTGTGAAAGCCGCAGCTGCACAGGAACGCCCAATTTGTTCGATAAGACTTTGGAACATGGACACGGAGGCGTTAAAGG
>JBGSUZ010000388.1:0-3091 GCA_041753235.1 Acidaminobacteraceae bacterium | reverse complement strand
TTTAGAGTGATTCAAGTGAACTAAGTGACACACTTCGTGAGCTAAAATATATTCAAAAACAGGCTCAGGCATCATGCCGCAGCGCCAGTTAAAATTTAAGTTTCCAAGATGACTGCAACTGCCCCAACGCCTTTTTTGTTCTTTTATAACCAATCGATTATACTCTACACCTAGAATGTCAGTATACTTTTTCAACCGTCGTTCCGCTTCAACTCTGGTATAAGCTTTATAAAAAGCTACTATTCCAGGTCTAATCATCTCTCTCGTTAATTCTGGTGTATTGACAATAAGTTTTCCTTCTTCGTAACGGACTTTTGCTTTTTTTAGCTGTTTATTTTCTATAAGATGTAGCTTTACCATCTTTCCCAGTAGAGGAAATGCTTCTCCATCGGTATAAGATTTTTGGGGCCGCATTTCTTGGGCATGCTTCACTTCTGTCCATTTTTCTAAAATCCAATCTTTACGGGGTTCGAGTATTTTCAATATGGCCTTTTCTGAAAGTCGATTAGGCGCTATGACACGAAATCCATTTTGGGTATCGATTTGAATCTCAAGGGTTTTTCGCTTACGCCTGATAATCTCAAATACTATTATTTGATTTTGAATCTCAATTTTTGCCATGTTTCCTCCAAACTAGTCCTTAAGTGCAAACACAGCACTTGCAAATACCGCTACGCCAGCACTCCAAAAAATTCCCTGACGAGAAATACCATACAACATATTTTCAAAATTAAGCTGAGTTTCTAAAAATGCAAAACTGACCCCTAGTAGCGAGCCACCAATTATACATACAACTGAGAGCATTAAGAAAAATTGTACCCGCGGGGTTGAATGCACTTCTAACTGTTTCCTATTCTCAGAAAACCAGCTTAGTTCATAATGCTCACAAAGAGGTGCAAGCCACCGAAGCGCTGGCCAAACTAAAGCCAGTGTTGCGGTATTGTTTAAAAATATGCCAAACCATACTTCTAAAAAACTTCTGTCCTGAATCCAATAAACACCCCATGCAATAATTAGAGCACAGTACATATTAGTAATAATGCCTATCAGCCATATATGTTTAAGATCTTCCTTACTTTTGCCATCCAATAAAAAACGATGCTTATCTGCTCTAAACAAATAGAACCAAAGTTTATAGGGAAAATACCCCAATGCAAGATTTGCGAAAAAGCCAAAAATACTGGCACTGTTGAATCCACCAAATGCATCCGACATTATATTTCCAAAAGCTGACCCCCATGCACCTGCAGGGCCAAAAATAAAACTAGCCATAACGGGAAGAAAAGCAGATGGTCTAAGTTCAGTCCCCCAAATAAACCATTGATCTTTAAAAGGGATTGTAAGTGCAGCGTAACATAAAGCACTTAACAGCATAGAAATACGCATTCGTGGTTTATACCATACCTCTACTAAATCTCTCAAGTACTCATCCCCTTTCAAAAGTTATGAGTCACTTATACCCAGACGCTAACCATTTGAAATCAAGTTTGATTGATTCATAAATCTAAATTCATCTAGATGATCGAAAAATAAGTCTATAATTCTAGGATCAAAATGAGAACCCCTGCCAGTTTTAATGATGTCGCAAGCGCTTTCAAAACTAAAGGCTTCCTTATAAGGTCTCACAGACAGCAGTGCATCTAGGACGTCTGCCAGCGCTACAATTCTTGCCGCAAGGGGAATTTGATCTCCTACTAAGCTATTTGGATAACCACTACCATCCCACTTTTCGTGGTGAGCTGAAGCAATCTCTATCCCCATTTTAAATAAACTTCTATTGTTTTGATTTAAGTTACGTTCTGCCTCTTCTAAAACATTTGCGCCAAATACTGTATGATACTTCATTGACTCAAATTCCTCTGTTGTCAGCTTTCCAGGCTTAAGGAGTATGCTGTCATTGACACCAACCTTACCAATGTCATGCATTGGGCTAAATTTTTCAATATCGATTAAAAACTGAGGATTAATCTGGTTTTTAAATTCGGGATGGTTCTTCATGAGTTTTGTTAAATGAAGTGCGTAATTCTTCATACGGGTCAAATGTGCGCCAGTGTCTTCATCTCTCGCCTCTGCTAATTTTGCAAGGGCTAAAACACTGGAATACAGCAAATCATCCACGTAGATATTTTTTTCAAATGACACTGCAATGGCATCTCCAACCATCTCCAAAAACTTGATATGTTTTGACTGATAAACATTCTTAGTATCACTAGAAAAGAAAATAAAGCCTAAACTTTTTTGATTAACCTTTAGGGGTAATGTAATGGAAGACCGGATTCCGTTGTCTAGTAATATACGGCTATACGATTTTATTTTACGCGTTTCAAAATAGCGCTCATAGTCATTGATCATCCGCGGTGTTCCGTGTTCTAAAATACTGCCGAGGCTGGTTTCGTCTACTTTTACACTGAGTCCCAGTAGTTGATTCGCCAAATCTTTGTGTTTAGCTCCAGAAACCCCATAAGAAGCGACTAATTGGCCCTCTTCTCCCCCTTTAGACAGTGCTATGCCAATATAGGTATAGGGGATATAGTCCTTAAATGTCTCATATATGTTTTTAAGCGATTCCTCAAACGAGGCCGTTAAGCTAATTTGCTCCATAAGATGCATAATTTGCCGCATGCGAGAAAACAAAAGTTCAACTTCCTTGACAACTTGATCAAGTCCTTGTTTCTCTTTATTTTCTTTGCCATCTGTTATGCCCATCTCTGCGAATCCTGCATAAAGCGCTTCAAGTGGCATGAAAAGAAATTTATAAAATTCATAAAGTGTAATACCTGTAATTACTAAAAGCAGCAGAATCACAAGAAGTGTTATGCCCTGAAAAAAGTCATAACGTCGATCTAAATAGGCTTCTATTTCTAAACTGATTGCTTCACAATTTTTAATAAGCTGATCGTCAAGTTCATCCATTTTACTAAGTGCTTTTTGGAAACTTGCACTATCAGACGGTTGGGTTAAAACAATTTGAATGGCTTCTTCAAATAATATCCAATTGCTATTTAACTGTACTAGACTACTATCAAAGTTAGAGCCCATCTCTTGGCCTATCTTTAAACTGCCGTCTGCTGTTCTTAGCTGTCTATAGTTA
>JBGSUZ010000387.1:0-2773 GCA_041753235.1 Acidaminobacteraceae bacterium | reverse complement strand
CGCACCAAAATACCTAGAGGTTCTAGACCAAAAATCTCAACGCCTCAAGCAATTGACCGAAGACCTATTTGAGGCTTCTAAAGCTAGCTCTGGTAACCTGCAAGTAGTTCTTGAAAACCTTAACTATCAAGACTTGGTTCGTCAAGCTACAGGGGAATTTGCGGAGCGCTTTGAATCGGCATCCCTGAGTTTAGTTCTAGACCTGCCAAAAGAGCCACTGCTCATTCAAGCCGATGGCCGCTACCTCTGGCGCATTCTTGAGAATATTTTCCTCAACGTCTATAAATACGCTGCCCCACAAACCAGAGTGTACCTCTCCCTCATAAAAACCGGCGTATATGCTGAACTGACGCTAAAGAACATCTCAGCTTCACCGCTCAATCTTAGTCCTGACGAACTGTTAGAACGCTTCTCACGGGGTGACCTCTCCCGTAATACAGAAGGTTCAGGGCTTGGTCTATCCATTGCCAAAAGTTTGACTGAGCTTCAAGAGGGTAATTTTGAACTTCAAACCGATGGGGATCTTTTTAAGGTTATTTTGAAGTTACCACTGGTCAAAGTACAGCAAAAAATTTCTTAGAAAAATCAATTTTTCACCATCAAAAAGGCGTATGTTGCATGCAACATACGCCTTTTTTTATTATTTAATTCATTCTTTATAACGACTATTAAGCCTTAACCAAACCTATCATTTCTATCTGTTTAAGCGACTTGTTAATCTCTCTTAGGTCTCTTTCAATACGCGCCGCATATTCATTTTGAATAGGTGACTCATGAATTTTGAGCGTTGCCATGCACCAATTGTTTGCGACAGATTTTCCTTCATATAAATCCTTAAGACTGCCCATATTGTCCATAATGCAGTTGAAGTAAGCACTGAGGTCCCCTGAAATCTCTTTAAGGTCCTCTGGTTTAACCTTTTCCTCACCGAGCATGTAGTTAATATCAAACATAAGATGTCCTATGTTCATAATATGCTGAATCACTAATTGTGTTTTTTGTACAGTCTCATTTTGTATTGGGAACACTTTACGTTGAGTCTTTGCTTCCTTACTCATACTGTCAAATAAACTAGATACCCATTCAATTCTATTAGAAGTATCCAACAAAGACCTACGAACCTTTTGGAAGTCCTCTGGTGCACAAGTTCTCAGCGCAGTTTGAGTCTCTGACATATTAACAAGCATGCATTTTAGGAGATAAACCAGGCGCTTATGTGAAATAACGCGGTATTGAATCATAGAAAATAGATAGTTGTAACAAATAGCAATCGCTACACCAGAGCAAAGTGCCGCAAAACGCAGTTCAAAGGTCAATAATACACTCGGTTGCCCATCTGGTCCCATTTGCAGGTATTGGGTCATATAAATCGCTGTAAAAAGCGCCACGACCGAAACATTACGCCAATTGATCAATAAGCATATATACAGCGTAAACGCAACCGAAGCTCCTATGGTAATTGGATTGACGCCAAAAATCAAAATAATCAATGAAGTCGCCGTAGCCCCAATGAATGAAGCAAAAATTTGATCCCAGCCGTTCTTAATACCCATGGTGTTAACAGGTTCTAAAGTCAATACCAAACCGAAGAGCACTGAGATCATGTCACGTCTGACGAAGTCTATTTGAGAAGTAATAAAGTACGCTGTACTAATGGCTAAGAATGTCTTTAGAATAAATAATTTTGAGTCCAGTAAATTTGCTTCTTTTTTTAGCTTTAAAGTTTGAAACCAGTTCATTCTGCATCTTCCTTTTCTTATATCTTTCAACGCCGGCCCAAATGCCAGCGTTATCTCCTAATGATATTGCCATTGCTCGCTTTTGACAAAACATAACTAAAATTTTATCAATATTTGAAGATTAGTCAAGAAAATCATGCCAAAATCCTTTGTCAAACCTATACAAACCTATAAGCTATTTAATGGGCTTTTCTTACCTGTTTCACAAATACAAATGCTAACGCATAAGACAGAGCTGTAAAGACAAAGGTCACACCAAAGCCCATCAAGTCAACAATAGCACCCACCATGAGCGGCCCAGTAATGGCTGCTAAGGAGGAAGAAAAATAGTACAAACCCGTGTATGTACCAATATGTTCTTCGGTAGTCATTTCAACCACTAGAGGATAGGAATTAATGTTAATCAGCGCCCAGAAGAAGCCACCAATGAGCATAAGACCCATCATGAGTGGACGGCTAAAAGGAATAACAGTACCCACTAATGCAAGTGCTAAGAAGACAATACAGTCTCCTGCTATGCCGACTAAAATTGTTCGACGCTTGCCTATTTTACTGCCAATAAAGCCTGCTGGAATCGCAAATACCAAAAAAGCTAATGCAAAGAAGCCTAAAATCATAGAAGCATCGGTAACTTTTAACTTTAAAAATTGAACACAATAGTTACTGAAAGTCGCCTCTATCCCTTGATACCCCACAAACCAGAAGAATATCGCTATCAAAATATTTCTAGCCGAAGGATTCTCATCTTTAATAATGGTCATGACCGCTTTAAGAATACCTACTTTTTCTTCTTCAGACTTTTCACCCACTTCTGGCTCTTTAATAAAACGCATGAGCATAAGCAGGGCTAATACCATGAGAACTGCAGTCATAATAAATGGTAAGTTTTTATTGAGACCGTAAAGTACCGCACCACCTAGAAGGACAAATACTGAGGCCAAGCCACCCATAAAGTTAATAATGCCATTTGCTTTACTGCGTAGCGGCGCTGGTGTAATATCTGGCATCAATGCCACGGTAGGGGCTCTGAAAAT
>JBGSUZ010000386.1:0-2292 GCA_041753235.1 Acidaminobacteraceae bacterium | reverse complement strand
TCATTCCCTTCTCCTGACTTGCTTAAGTAATTGGGCAAAACTTGTAGTGTTACCTCTTCACCTTCAAAAGACTGCTTTGAAATATAGTCAGCCAAATATCTTAATTCTTGATAACCCCGAGGCCAGTGATATAAGGTTAATAGATTTAAAACCGCTTCAGATAAGTGTACTGAACGATAGCCACGTTTATAGCATATTTTTTCGAATTCATCGTATAAATACGCTTTAAAGGGGCGACCTATCTTGTGAAAACTAGGAATACACAGACAAGCATTCATCAAATTCTCTTGTAAAGGTGCATACAATTCTGGTTCAGCTGATTCATTTGAACTGTAGTTGTTTTTAAATACAATAATCGCTATATTACTTTCAAATAAAGACTTACAAGGTTTACTGTTAATTAACTTACATTCAATTATTTGATTTACACTTTGTTGAATTTCAAGTGGTAACCAGTTAACGTCTTCAAGATAAATCGTCCCTTTAAAGTCATTCTTAAGCAATTCATGCAACTGTATATTTAAAACATTACTAGGAGACACATACAAGAACTTTTCTTGACTGCGCGTACTTTCTGAATGAACCATCTGGGCTAATTCGTAAGCATCTTGTGGGTGATCTCCTAATATAAGTAAGTGAAAATACGTCTTTGATAATTTCATGAAAGACATAAAACAGCTTTTATAGACATCAATTTCTTCACGAAAAAAGTGCAAATCATAAGATTGATGATACTCAGAATCCGATTCAATTTGAAAAATACCACTAAAAGAGTAAGTCAAAAGGTTTTCAATTAACTCATCATCAGCAATTTGTAGAGGGAGAATAAGGCCTATTGAATCTTCACCAAAAGGAATTCCAATCGATATATATTCACATAAGCCATCATGATAGTGTTCAGAACCAACAGTCATTGACAAAATTCTATTTTCAATGCAGGTTCCAATACCATTATAGCCAACATCAGATTCTAAAAAAGACCATGTTTCAAACATTTGACCCAGTAGCAGATTTCCTAAATGATATTTTAATTTGCCCACATGGTCAAAGTAGCCAACCCATAATTCATTAAAAATGGCTGCTTTTTTCTGAACTTTCTTCATAGGAATTCGATTAAATCTAGACGTATTTTGCAAAGGAAGTGTCGTTGAAGACGTTCCTTTGTACTTGCAGCGTAACCAAGAAAACGCCAAATCATCGATAATTAGCTCCCTACGTATAACGCCTTTCGCAAAAAATATATGCCGAGCTTCCTTAATTTTTGATTCATTTAACCAATAATTAGAGAGGGAGAGGCTATCTATTTTCATATCAAACTACCTTCTAAAGATGAAACAGTTGGTGGATTGATTAACTGAATTGCTTCAGCATAATCTATTTTACAGCGCATACCCATATAAGCATCCCGTGATAAAAGTTGACCAATAAAACCACTATTTAGATAAGTCATCTTACTGATATTACTTTTCATGAACTGGGAGCTATGCTGTAAAAGTGCCCGCTGCTTAAGCTGAATCACATCACTTATATCCACATATAAATTGGGTTCTATTACATCATTAATATAATACATCGCTTGATGAGTTGGTCTAAAAGGCTCTAAATCTTCCGTTATATACTTGTGAAGTCCAGAACTATGGATGCCTTCTCTAATTAGTCGACTACCATTTTCATGATCTGGATGATAGTCTTTATAATAAGGATATAAAACCCAATTGGGTCTATAGGTACGCAAACATTTTACAATAACTTCTATTTGCAACTCATTTACCAAAATTCCTCTATCCGGTAATTGAAGACAGATTCTCTCAGCACCAATAATATCTGCAGCATTTTGTGCTTCAATTTTTCTTTCTTCAACTGTTCCGTTACTTCCCATTTCCCCTTGTGTCAAATCTACTAGTAAAACCTTTCTACCTTCGTTTATACTTTTTGCTAAAGTTCCAAAAATTCCAATTTCTAAATCGTCAGGATGTACACCAAAGGCTAAAACATCTACTCCAGTCATCACTACCTCCTAAATGCGTCAAATTGCCGCGTGCTTAACTTTAATCGTTTTTCGAACATTGGGTTATCAAGCCACAATTATATTCAACAGTGCTCGTTTTAATGACTCATATTTTTTAATATGCATAGATCACATTCATTTTTTTACCAGTAATAGAAAAAGATGCAGGTGTTGTACCAATTATATTTCCATCTGCATTAATCAATAGTCGTCCGGATAGAGTTTCAATATGGATATTTTTCCCTCTATACATTTCTACTGTTGGTTTAACATGAATATGCTCC
>JBGSUZ010000385.1:0-9305 GCA_041753235.1 Acidaminobacteraceae bacterium | reverse complement strand
AGTTAACGAAGGTTTTTTACAGCCCATATAAAGAATCCGTGGTCTTAGCACCTTGGGCATTTAATATTCTTAAAACGCTTAAGGCAAAAGGGATTAAAACAGCAATCGCATCTAACTGTATATTACCAGATGAAATTTATCTAGACATATTCGAGCACCTAGGTCTTGCTAATTATATAGACAAGTTTGTATTCAGCTACAGCAGGCGCATCAGAAAGCCTGACTCAAGACTCTTTAATGAAATCTTAGAATCGCTTGGCGTTACTGCCAATCATGTACTCATGGTAGGCGATGGATTAAAGGTGGACATAAACCCAGCAAAAGCTTTGGGAATGAATACAATTTGGTATAAAATGAAACATACAGAAAGCTATTTGGAGGACGACATGAACAGAGGCGAAAGATACGACGCAATGATAGCAACTAAAGAGAATGATGAACTTGGCTGTTTTGAACAATATGAGGCAATTATGGATGTAGCACAAAATAGGATCCGTATGATAAATCCAATGAGACTCTATGACCTTGGTTGTGGTACGGGTAACTTATGTGGCCCGCTCAGTGAGCAGATGAATGTCATGAGTGTGGACTTTTCAATGGAAATGCTCATGCAGGCCAATATGAAATTTCCGAATCTATATGCAACTTGCTATGGCATTGAAGAATTCATGGAAGACTTAACAGTGAAACCGAGAGATTTATTTGCTTCAGCATTTGTATTACATGCAATAGCAGACAAAACTAGGTTATGGCAGTGTTTTTCAAAATCAATGGCTGCAGGGGCTTCGCTCTTGATTATAGACTACTTCTTTGAAACACCGATACATCAAATAGAGTGTATTGCTAAACACCGTCAAGATGGTCGAGACGACCTTGCTGATTTTATTGAAAGTAAGCACTACTTAAATGTAGAGCAGTTAACGAAGTGGGTCTCGGAGAACGGCTGTAAATTAGAGTTAAAATGGATGACCAATTGGATTGGGATGGCGGTAATCACCAAATAAGGGGAGATGGATATGATAACATACACTGGTGATAGAGTAACGTTAAAAAGCTTTACACGAGAATCGTACCATCAGTTTCAAAAAAACTACATTTCTGATCCAATAATGGACCCCAATCCTCACATTTATGATTATGACAAGACAGAGGCTGCCTATGCGCGTTTGAAAGAGCGGGAATCATGGTATCCGCGTGTTGCGATAATGCTAAATGCGCAAGAACAAGTTATAGGCGAAGTTTCATTTAAACGTATTGATTTTGAAGTGAGTCGCTGTGAACTTGGCATCGTCATGCTAAACAATGACTACAAAAATCAAGGGCTTGGTTCTGAAGCTTTTTCATTAGCCATAACCTACGCCATAAATAAACTTAAACTCAGTTCCATCTATGCCGACACAATGGGTACAAACATAAAAATGCAACGTATTCTAGAAAAGAATGGCTTTGAACTGATGAGCACAGATGAACAATACTATAACATGGGTGACAGAGTAGAAGATCGCTTGAACTATGTATACCGCGTAAATTCTGATTGATTCTTAAAAGAGGTGCTATAAAATGAGTAACTGGATACTTATGAATATATTTCCATTATTCTTATTAATGAAAGGTACTCTATTGCTTATAAATCCACCACCAGACATCAATACCACTTATGGTTACAGAAGTAAGCGCTCAAAACAGAGTCAATCTGTATGGGAAACAAGTCAAAAAAAATATGCGATTTTTCAAATACTCAGCAGCATCTTATGTTTACTCACTATAAGTGGTGTTGAAGCACTCGGTGGATTTGAGCACCACTTATGGCGAGTTGCCTTTGTCCCACTTGTAGGAATTATGTTTGAAGCACCAAGGCAACTTACCGAACATGTTTTAAGAAGGCGAGGGGAGCATATTGAATAAGCTAAAATCGAATTGGTTCATCATTTTGATATTAATATCAGTTACGTTTTGGGCTGCAAGCAGTATGTTTTACCAAAACACGCAATCCTTTGTCAAAGTCAATTATAACGTGTTGCCTAGGCCAGTATTTCAGTTTTTAACTCTCCAAGACGATGGTAAAACTAATCTTTGGTATACAAATGGCAATCAGAGTTACTTAATCCTTAAATCAAATTTTATGGATGAGCAAAAGAACCGGTTGACCATCAAAGACCCTACATTCATCGTAGAGGAAAAGATACTAAATATCCATTACACCACCATGCAAAACACTGAAAAATCAAACGAATCGAGTTACATTATTTACAAAATCAACAACGTTAAACAATATGACACGGTTAAACTTTTTAGAAATAATAACGAAATTGCATTTGATGTCAGCGGTAACTAGTTGAGCAAGGGAGCAAATTACATATGGAAAAATGGGATTTATTTGATGCAAAACGGCAGCCATTAAATAGGACACATATAAGAGGTGAAGCACTAAAAGAAGGCGAATATCACCTCGTCGTAGAAATATGGACAATCAACAGCAAAGGCGAAATTTTGTTGACACTGCGCCATCCTGAAAAGGATGTCTACCCAGATTATTGGGAAAACACAGGTGGGTCAGCGCTTGCTGGCGAAACCAGCTTAGAGGCTGCTGTTAGAGAACTGGAAGAAGAAACGGGCATTATTGCAAGACCAGAAGAACTTGAATTCGTTGACTCAGTTAATGCCAAAACGGCTATTCATGATGTATACCTACTCATAAAGGATTGGCCACTGACAAATATAAAACTCCAAGACGGCGAGACATCGGACGCCCAGTGGGTGAGTTTTGAACGTATGGAGATGCTAATGCGTGACAACTTAATCGCACCGCCCATATCAAGGAGATTCAAATCCTATCGAAAGCACTTTGAAATAAAGCGCAATGAAGTTTTGGAGGCAAATGTGTGATAAACAATAGTCATCTAACGCAAGAACTTGAGAAAATCGTCCTCAGTAACGAAGTTATAAAAACAGCGCTCCTACGGATGAAGACCTTAGGTCTGTCCCAGTATTACATTGGTGCTGGCTGCGCAGCACAGACTGTATGGAATTTTCTAACCCATCGACCGCTAATGAACGGCATAAAAGACATAGACATTGTATACTACGATGATACGGATACAAGTGAAGAAGCAGAATCGGTCGTGATTGAAAAAATTCAGACATTGCTAGGGGATTTGGAAATAGAAATAGACGTTAAAAACCAAGCAAGGGTTCATGAGTGGTACAGCTCTAAATTTGGTTATGAGATACTGCCGTATTTATCGGTTGAAAGCGCTATTGACTCTTGGCCAACCACCGCTACATCACTAGGATTAAGAATAAATACTCAAAACCAGCTAGAGGTCTACGCGCCCTTCGGCCTTGAAGATTTATTTGCTATGCGGGTAAGACCTAATAAAATACAGATTACAGAATCTATTTACTTAGCCAAAGTCCATAAATGGAGTAAAAAGTGGCCTGAACTTGAGGTTATACCGTGGGAGGATGCATAATTCATGCAGATTAGAAAAGCGGAAGTAATCGATTTTGCTATTATGTCTAAATTCAGTATAGAAACATATGAAAGACTAGTACTTCAAGACTATAGCGAGCAAGGCAAACGGCTTGCGATTGGTTATCTAGAAGAGGATCAATTTAGACGCAGAAGATTAGAAGACTATCATTGGTTTGTTATAACAGATCAGTATGGAACACTCCGAGGTTTTGCAGAAATTCGTGGCATGTCTCATATTTCGGTGTTTGTTATTTTTGAAGGTGCATCAGGTAGTGGCTATGGCAGAGGTTTGATGGAATTTGTTTTAACTTTTTTACATCAAACAGGCTATGAGCAAGTCAGTTTAAAGGCTTCTCGTTATGCACTAGATTTTTATAAAAAAATGGGTTTTTTGGCAACAGGTCCAGAAGAAGATACACATGGGATAGTTGCTACGCCGATGATTTACATGTTTTAGATTTAATATATTGGATGACAACTGCCCACTGAATGAAAAAAGCGCGTACTCGACTGCGGTGCAGGAGGTGCGTGCCCACCACTTGGGTTGTTTAGTGAAAATGGTTATGAAACAGTCGGTATTGAATTAGACCCTGAGCAGGTCAATCTCGCAAATAACTTTGGTCATACTAGAGGACTAAACCTAAATGTACAAGTCGGAGACATGACTAAGCTTGCCTTTGAGGATGAAACCTTCGATGCAGTCTACTCTTATAACTCAATTTTTCATATGAAAAAGACTGAAATCGACAAATCTGTTTCTGAGTTGAAGCGTGTGCTCAAACCGGGTGGTCTCATGTTTGTGAACTTCCTTTCCATAGACGACTTCCGTTGTGGTGAAGGCCCTCATCTCGGAGAACATCAATACGAGCAAATGGACGACGAACCGGTTATACATTCCTACTTTGACTATGACGAGGCAGAAATCATACTGGCAGATATGGAATTTGTTACTAAAGAAAGGCGTGTTATTGAGCGAGTTTATGAAGGCAAGCGCATTCGTCAGGGATTTGTTGACTATATTCTCAAAAAGCCTTGTAAAAAGTAAACTGTCATTGTATATAGTTAGGAAAATGAAAAAAGAAAGCTAGTGTTTGTAACATAAATATAATTTGTACGCATCGCATAGATTGAATGTATAAATATTAGGTAAAGTATGGTATTATTAAGGCAAAAGGTTTGAAAACATGGGTAATTTTACATGATTCATATCATTTGCCTTATTTTATTATAACGAGTCATCAATAAAATTAATAACGCGGAGAATATGACTATGATTAATTATAAAAGAGTCCAAAGAAATGAATTGGTAGATCTTTCAGGAAACCCCAACGACCTGCTTCGACAGATTGCAATCTGGCATCATCAAACGCCTAGACTTTGGATGCCAGACTATGAAGCCTCCGAAACGAGCCTTCAAAAAAGCATGAAGAAGATAATTAATACAGAACCAGAAATATTATATCTCGCCATAGCGGAAGATGAACTTAAGAAGCCGTTAAGTTATATATGGGCTTACAAACAAGCGAATGTAGAGGACGGTGTGATGATACTTTCTCTTTACACGGCGCCTGAGACTCGTAAACAAGGTGTTGCAACAGTTTTAAAGAAAATGCTTGAAGATTGGTGCCGCTCTGAAGGTATTAATACTATTCAGACGACAGTTCATTATAATAACAAGAAAATGTTGGCGCTAAATGAAAAAATGGGTTATTCACCGGGCATGGTCAATATGAGTAAAAGCCTTTAGTAGTTTATTTAACCCATTCCTCCTTTAAAACGCCATATCCAATACTATCGTAATAAAGGCCGTTAACAATACGTGCATTTCTGAAAACAGCTTCCTTGGTAAAACCAAGTTTTTCAGCAAGACGCATCATACCGTAGTTGCCAGACCAAGTGCGTATGTCCAGACGGACGAGGTTTAAATCGGAATAGAAGAGATAGTTACACCACAAAGTAAGCGCTTCAAAGCCAATGCCCTGATTCCAGTACTCAGGGTCATATATGCTTATACCAATACATAGCCAATTGGTCTCAATACTTTCCCAGTAACAGCTAACTCTGCCAATTTGTTTATCAGTTTCTAAATCCACAATTGGTAAATGCGCTCTAGTTGTTGGAAAATCTGTTTGCTGGATTTTGAGACTTAGCCGATTTATATAAGTATCTACTTCGTCAGATGTTCGTTTTGGATAGTAGGGTCCATCGGTTAAATGCCACTGATGATGCGGTTGTTGCCAGAATCTTTCAGTCTCTAAGTCTTTCATTTGCCAGTCTCTGAGACTAATTTGGGTATGAATCAATTTCATATGAGTTACTCCTTTACAATTAAATATGTTTCTTTCTGTTGATAAACTTAGTATAAACCTTCGCCTAAGATGAAGGTCAAGAGGTAAATAAACAACTATGTGGACTATCAAAAAAACGGCTAATTTATTTGGTATCACGTCAAATAAACTTCGTTTTTACGAAGAAAAAGGGCTAATACAGCCAATGAGAAACCCTGAAAACGGGTATCGTTGTTACAATGATGCGGATTTGCTAAAAATTCAATTAATCCTTGGTTATAGAGAACTAGGTTTTTCTATTGAAGCGATTGAAAACATATTTACTCAAAATGATGCCCAGTCTATTGAGAATCAAATGTTCAATCAATGGCAAGCCATTAATCGGAAAATTAAGCAACTGACAAGGCAACAGAAATTCCTTGGCAACTTGTTAGATAGTTTTTATGTATCCAATCAGATAACTTTTGAAGAAGACCTAATTCGAGAAACGAAGAAACTCAATGAACTGAGTAGCCAACAAGACGATTGGCAAGACGTATGGCATTTTGACGATTGGGCGCTAACTTATGACGAGGATGTGCAATTATTAGATGACCCGTTAAAGTTATTTCAAGATTACGACACAGTACTAAATACTATAGTAGAAAAGCTACAGCGAGAGGTATCAAAAAACAGCCAACTCCTTGACATAGGTGTTGGCACTGGGAATCTCGCTGCCAGACTGATAGAGGCTGGGTACAGCGTAAAAGGGGTGGATCAGTCTAGAGCAATGCTGCAGACTTGCAAAAGAAAACACCCTAATATGAAAGTCTATCTAGGCGATTTTTTAAACTTACCATTTGAGCAAGGTAGTTTTGATTGTGTTGTTTCAAGCTATACATTCCACCATCTAAATGAAGCAGAAAAAGTAGCTGCGCTTGTTGAAGTTATGCGTGTACTAAAATCAGGTGGGGCAGTTTATCTGGCTGATTTTATGTATAGAAATGAAGTTGCAAAAGATATGGCCTATGCTGGATATTCTAAGGAACAGAAGGCAGAGGCATCCGATGAGTACTTTGGACTTGTCAGTCATATTGAGGACTGGGCAAAAGCACATCAACGTAATATCACATATGAGCAATTAAACGAATTGGTTTGGATTGTTAAAATAGGAGGCACACTAATTGAGTAAACATATGACTCATAAAGCATTTAACGTCATTGATACAACTGAAAAGCAGTCTATCTGTAGAACAATCATAGAAGGCCTTGAAGACTGGTTTGGCATACCAGAAGCCAATGAAGCATATATTCAGCAAGTAGCAGATGAATGTTTTATAGCTGTAAAAGAAGATGAACAGGTAAAAGGCTTTATATCGGCTAAGCGCCATAATCCTAAAAGTGCAGAAATAACAATAATGGGCGTACCAGCAGCATACCACCGAGAAGGCATAGGCAAGGTATTGGTCAACGCAATTGAAGAGAATTTGAAAGCTCAGGGGGTGGCATACTTGACAGTAAAGACACTTGCAGAAACCAGAGCCTGCGAAAGCTATGAAAAAACCCGCCGATTTTACAATGCGATGGGTTTCGTAGAGTTAGAAGTAATCAATGAAATTTGGGGAGAAGACAATCCTTGTGCCTTTATGGCGAAAAAACTTTAATTGGTAGTTGGCAAATACAGATTAATTACTATTCTTAAAAACCCAAAGACATTCAGTCGCTAATTCAAAACCTATTGTATTGATTCTAGCAGTAAGCGTTCTAGCTTTGTCTTCAAAATACTCAGAGTCAGCCCACTCAGCAGTTCTATCAAGGTAGCTGGTAACAGCGTTCTTAAGTGTTTGATAGTCTTCATTGCTAGTGGGTGGATCCTCGTCTTCAAGCTCCCATTGGTGAAGCAATAATAAATTTGGGTATACATTGAAGAGTTCTCTGAGTTCACTTCGACTAAAAGTCTGTTTGTGCGAAATTCCTGAACGCTCATCTATCTCTGCCCAATAATGATGCATGAGTACATGAGTCTGTTGGCGTTCATTTTGCCCGTCTTTGATCATTTCAAAGGCAATGAGCAAACCACCGGGCTTTAGAACACGAAGCATTTCAGAAAGCACCTTATGAGGGTTGCTAAAGTGATGCAATGAGTTAGAAATACATACCACATCAAAGCGGTGACGTTCATAAGTTAAGTGATGGCTGTCCATAACCTCGAAAGTATAAGGCGCATCAGGAAAACGTTGACGGGCTGCTTCGACAGCCTTGGACTTCAAATCTATACCAAAACCAGAAATCTCAGTGCCTGCAGGTGCAAGATTAACAACCGTATCTAGAAAAGAGCCAGAACCTGTTGCAACATCTAAAATGTGAAGCTGGGTGCAAGACTCTAAATAGGACTCTAAAACAGATTTCAATCTTTCCATTAGTATCGCCTCCAATTTTTATATGACTACTTTGATTATAAACTTTTTGAAAGCAATTACAATAAATATAGTTTAACGTACAAAATATATTTATATAAAAATAATTTGCAAACTTAGGAGGTAAAATCATGCACTACATAGAATTTAAAAACATGGAGAAGTTGACAATAGACAAGCTCTTTCATATAGCAGGACTTCTGGAAAGTGGTTTAGCAAACTCAAATAAACTACTAGCTGGTCAAACCTGGTTGCTTTTTTTCCCTGAATCCAGTATCAGAACACGCATTACATTTGAAAAAGCAGTTACGGACTTAGGGGGTCAAACTATATTGTTTCCGCCAAGTACATTAGACAAGAAAGAACTTCTAAAAGACGTAATCGGGTATGCAGAAAACTGGGTAGATGGCATAATTGTTCGCCATAGTGAGTTAAGTAAAATTCATGAAATGGCCTTAAACGCAAACATTCCAATCATCAATGCAATGACCTCAGAGAATCACCCGTGCGAGATTTTGACTGACCTTTACGCCCTAAGTCGACTGAAACCAGATTATTTGAAGCTGACATATACTTTTGTTGGAGAAAGCAGTAATATTTCAAAAACATGGACGAGTGCCGCAAATATACTTAGTTTTAAACTAAATCATGTTTGCACAGAAGGGAATCGAATTGAGGTAGATGGGCCTTATTACAGATTTTCAACTGATCTTGAAAGTGTAATACCTGAAACGGATGTGTTTCTAACAGACGGTCTGCCATCAGAAAATAAACACGAAAATTATTATAAAAATTATCAAATAACTCATGAAAGGCTAAAAAGAGCAAGACCAAATGTGCTCTTAAACCCGTGCCCGCCTTTCACGAGAGGTGAAGAAGTAAGTATTGATGCAATTGATTCTGAATATTTTGTCGGGTATGAATTTAAAAAAGCCCTATTATGGGTACAACAAGCTATTTTACTGCACTGCAGTGGCATAGAAATCTAAAAAAAGGAGTGAAGTTTGTGTATGGAACCCATTAAAGTAGAAGTAAGGTTAATCGAACAAGATATATACGAATTCCAAAAGAGTTTTCTATTTAGACGGTTAACCCTTCGGCAGAGTATAGCACTCTATGGCCTTTTTGCCATGTTTGTTCTACTTC
>JBGSUZ010000384.1:0-2739 GCA_041753235.1 Acidaminobacteraceae bacterium | reverse complement strand
AGTTGCCGCTCTAGTGGCTTCTTCTAAAATAGCCATTTCTCCAACAATATCACCTTCACCTATTTCAGCAATGACCACTTCACCACCATCAAATACACTATTAAGTATGACGGCGACTCTTCCTCTTAAAATAAGAAATGCATAATCACCTTTCTCACCTTGCTGAAACAAGATTTCATCTTGATTAAAATTAACGATTTCACCAAGTCGTCTCAATGCCTGTATGTCAACCATCGTCCACCCCTCCTAATTGCACTTCTTCTCTTCTACAATACCCAAGTAGACAAAAAATAAAACAGCCACTAAGGCGAATATGGACCTTAATGGCTAATTATTTATTTTGAAATTTGGGCTATATTAATTTTTTAACCTTCTCTACAGCTTCTTCTAAGTTGGTTGTCAGTGCTTTTCTAACAATCATCTCGTGGTCTCTGTCTTTAGTTTTATAGATTACTACTAAACTGTGTTTTCGATCCGTGATACTTATGCCATTCACTTTATCAAGTGAGGTTCTTCTTAAATTGCAAACGATACCTTGGCTGCCAATTTCCTTGAACGTAAAGGTATAAGAAAAAAATAGCACTGCATACACAAAGAAAGAGGCATGATCAGAGTAAATATCCATAACAAATACGCTAATGGCTAATATAAGCATTAGAACACGATACCAACGTTCCTCACTCACTAAAAAAAACACTTCTGGTTTTTGTGATCGCTTCTTCAAATAGTACTCATACGCATATAATATAATTACAAATATACCTATATTCGTTATGCTCATTATCATCGTCGTTGTCATTTGATTCCCTCACGCTTTCTATTTTTTAATGATACCATAGCCGCCATAAATCGGTTTTGTCTCAGAAACTGTAATAACCGCATTCTCCTGTACACTTCGAATATGTCTTAGCACTGCTGGTACTTTCTTTCGTGGTACGAACATAAGCAAAATGTACCGATCACAATTTTTACCTTCGCCTCGAATCAAGGTAACCGCATAATTCTCACTTCTAAGTTGCTCAGCCAGTTCATAGCCATGTTCCTCTTTGACAATTACCTGAACCTCAGACAGTCCTAATCCAATTTTCTCTTCTATCCAGCTGCCGACGTAATTACCAATAGCAAAACCTAGTGCATAAATAACACCCTTCATCGGGTCGTTGGCAACATCTTTAATAACGCTGCTTGCTACGAATACCCACAGCAATACTTCAAAGAAACCTATAACCGCGCCAATTAACCGTTCTCCCTTGGTAATTAAAACAATTCTAACTGTGCTGAGTGATACCTCTAATATTTTTGCACACAGAATAAATCCATATACTAATAGTATTTTCGACATTGCTTAGCCTCCTCTTTCTCATTGTGAAATACCATCAACGGCATCTGCATCATTTTTTTTCTTTTTAATTTCTACATAAATCTTATTGGGTAGGCACACTATCATCTCGCCACCTCTAAAAATCGCTTTTGTATTGACACATATTTTATCTGGGCAGTCCGAATCTGTGACGTCAATTTGTCCATTTTCTATTTTCACAGTCATGTGTCCCAACTTATTTTCTACTGTAAATTGCTGATTATCCGCTGGCCAAGGAATTGTTTTAACAATCTCTCCATCGGAATAGACTAAGACTTTGTCTGCTTCAGATGTTACCTTATCTTGTACCACGTACCATGTCATTGCAAAGGTTATTGTAATATAAATTGCCAATAAAATCACGTCATTTATTTTCATTATTCGCCTCTTCGCTTAAAATGCACCTTCTAATTAATAGTTGTTTTCAACTACTGACTATTATATGATATTTTAAGTACCTGTTTCAATCCATTGCATGGCATCTACGGAGGATTTCTATGAAAAAGCTACAATTGATTGGTATGTTATTGCTTTTTTTCACCCTATTAACGGGCTGCAAGACTGAAAGCAGCACAACTTCCATATCCGATACACAGTTTAAATTTAACACCGTTATGACGATCACACTTTATGGGTATAATGATAAAGAGGTATTTAAAGAGATATGGGCTGAGTTTGACAAAATGGAACAAACCTATAGCGCGAACCGTGAGGACAGTGACGTATCAAAATTTAATGACGCACAGTCGCTAAAGCCAATTTTAGTATCCCCTGATGTGGTTAAAATGGTCAACAGTGCTCAAACTTATAGTGATGCTACTTTAGGTAAATTTGATTTAACAATAGAGCCTGTCGTCAAACTATGGGGCATTTCAACCGATAGCCCTAGAGTCCCTTCTCAGTCTGAACTGGATTTGGCACTGCAACATGTTAACTATAAAAATGTGATACCAGACTTAAAAAACAATACACTTACTAAACTCGATCCCTTAAGCAGAATTGATCTTGGTGCAATTGCTAAAGGATATGCAGCAGACCAGATTGTCACATTCCTGAAAAACAAGGGTATTGACCGAGCTGTATTAAATTTAGGTGGCAACATTTATGTCATGGGAAGCAAAACAGCCGATACGCCTTGGAGTGTTGGTATTCAAGACCCTTATAAGCCTAGTGGCGAGTTGATGGGCATTTTGAAAACCACTAATCGGAGCATTGTTACTTCTGGCAGCTACGAGCGGTTCTTTGAAAAAGATGGCAAGACCTATCATCATATTCTAAACCCCACAACAGGTTACCCTGTTGACAACGAACTCGTCAGTGTTTCTATCATCTCAGATTTGTCTGTGGATGGAGATATGCTGTCTACTTCGGCTTTTTCC
>JBGSUZ010000383.1:0-1934 GCA_041753235.1 Acidaminobacteraceae bacterium | reverse complement strand
GCAACTACTGCAAAGCCTCTACCAGCGTCGCCTGCTCTAGCAGCTTCGATTGACGCGTTAAGTGCCAATAAATTAGTTTGACTGGTAATACTCATAATGCCTTCTAGCAAGCTGCTGATTTTTTCAACTTGACGTGCGTTCTCAATTGCAATTTCAAGTCTGCCTTTAACGCCATTAAAGATTTGATTAGCTTCTTGGCTTGACTTGCTCGCATCGGCTTTGAGCGCAACAGCCCTATTACTAATATCAGAAGCTTTTGAAGCCCCTTCCATTGCTTTATTGGCTACTACATCTACAGCGTCTTTGATTTCGTCAATTGTCTCTGCAACAATGAGCGTCGTCGCATTCGTTTCCTCAATAACTGCTGAAATATCTGAAGTTGAATTTAGCGTTGAACCCGCATGACTTTCAAGTACATTCATATCACTTGCAATTGTTTCAGATACACTTTTGAGTTCCTTTGAACTGTGAATCATACTTTCAAGTAAGACTCTTAAGCCACTACGAACGCTGTTAAATACATTTGCAATTTCTCCTAATTCGTCTTTAGAAGTTAGGTCTATAGATTCTCTAAAATCCAAGTCTTTGTATTGAGATGAATGGTGCATAATTTGTCTTAGTGTTCTATTGAGTGGTATAACTATGAGTGCTATTAAACCAAATGAACATAGAATAATAATTAGTGAAATGGCTATAACTTGCAAATAAATGCTCTTTTGAATTTCCTTTAAGTCGTCTACATAAACCCCTGTGCCAATAACCCACTGCCATTTGTCAAACCCTTCAACATATGAAATTTTAGGCTGCGGCTGATCTTTGCCGGGCTTCGGCCATTGATAACGGACAATCCCTGAGCCATTTGATTTGACCACATCAATAAATTCTCTAAAAATAAATTTGCCATCAGGGTCTGCAATATCTAGCACACTTGTGCCGTCAAGTTCCGGCTTAGCTGCATGCATAATCATATTGCCCTGCATGTCATTAATCCAGAAGTACTCCACTTCTGAATATCTAAGCTTGCTAATAATTTCTGCTACTTCTTTTTTTGCTTCTGCTTCAGTCTTAGCACCACTCTGGGCTAATTCATACTGTCGGTTTATCTCTGAAAGTGGTAAGTCGACAAGCTCTTCTAATTTTACGATGGTTCTGTCTTCAATAATGCCATTTACTGTAGGGATAATGTAGAATAAAATCATTAATGAGAACACTGTTATGATAAATACCGCAAGTATGATAATCTTATTTCTTAATTTAAGATTTTCAAACCTCATTTAACTCACTCCTTTTCATGTAGTCCTGTTATATATTTACCCCTTCACTAGGTAATACAACAAAAAAACACCATGTTTTTAGAACATGATGCTTAATGTGTATATTCAATATTATTATTTTTTAATCATAGTCAACGACTTGTCATCTATTGCCCGCTGTACTGCTAGTATGCCGTCTAAATGGTCATATTCATGCTGGATTAGCTCTGCTAAATTGCCTTCAAGATGCAATTCATTAGTTCGCCAGTTTTGATCCTTAAATTGGATTTTGCACCGTTTACGTCTGAGTACTCGAACATAAAGACCAGGAAATGACATACAGTCGTCCAGTACTTCCATAAGTTCATCGTCTACAAATGTGAGAACTGGGTTAAACATCACGACCGGCTTGTCAATATGCATGTAAATAAGCCGTTTCTGTATGCCTATTTGCGGTGCTGCTATCGCTCGGCCAGCTCCGTAGGTTTTCCTGAAATCCATTAGGGTGTCATGTAAATCTTCAACAGCGGTCTGCAAATCGGGAAGTTCATCTTGGGTTACATCGCTGCAAATTTCATAAAGTTGAGGATTTCCTAAAAGCAATATTGTTTTTTTCAAAAGTTGCCCTCCTCACGCCACGTGTTACTTGCCTATAATATTAGCTTCACTGAAAAGTACCAT
>JBGSUZ010000382.1:0-7996 GCA_041753235.1 Acidaminobacteraceae bacterium | reverse complement strand
ACCGCTGCTACAACGTCTCCATTGCGTATCTCCAAAAATGCGGAAATAAGTACCAAGATTCCACCTAATACCACACATATAATTCCGGCTATTTTACTCCCCGTTGAAGCCTTTACAATATTGGGATTTCTCTTGATTATTTCATGAAACCATTTGGTTTGATTTATAAATCCCTCTTTTCCCGTCTCAACATTTGTAGCTCTTTCAGTTCCTGTTACCACACCATTTCCAAGCATTTCTTCCAGTGCCTGCTCCGAATCGATGTTTACTTCTTGGCCTTTTATTATGCACTTGTACATTTTTATGCTCCTATTCTAAGTATATGTAATGAGTTAGAATCAAATGAACTTTAAACGCTTATCAGCGAAATTTATTATATGTTATTTAGAGTTTTTAAGTCAATGCAATATTATCCATTATTTAATTATTTACGGATAATGTTACATGAAAAATGAAATATAATTCTCAATTTATTATAAAAAAGCCATATTTAGTTGAATTAATCCAACTAAATATGGCTTCTATACTAAACGTCTTGATTCTCAAATTTTATAGCCAACTTCTGACTTACTCCCACTCAACTTTTAATACTCTATTCTAGGTGTTTTTGAGTGTTTTAAGTTTGCTCTTATTGATTATATTTGCATTCTTATCATTGTTCATTTTGACTTGCTGAATTTTTGGAGTCAAAATGGAGTCAGACTAGCTCTATTAATTATTTATTTTCAATCCATTTTCCTTGTTCTACCGACCAAGTCATCTTAAATGATTTATTTTGAATTGAAGCACTGAACACTGGTTCAATAAACGTTAGCAATCGATCAAGTACTACATCAAATTCAGGTAACTGCATTTGCATTGATGGTTGAAAACGCTTCCAATGCAATATCAGAATTGAATTCTTGCGAAAATCATTAATTCGCGTAAAGCAATTTTCATCGTAGGGCGTACCTCTATGCTGTACGGTTTTCCAAATAGCTTCTTGAAGTTTTAGTCCATCAAATGCAAACAGATTAGACAGATAATAAATATCAAAAAAATCCTTCATTCGACTTGTCGCTTCCATACGTTTCAAAATTGCATCGAACTTCTCAGCGATAGTGCTTTCCAATGAATAAGTGTATACTTGCGGTTCTTCAAAATCGGACAATCTCGTTTTTAAAGATCTTACAACTGCTTCAGGTACCACCACATCATCGACACCTAAATCAATTGAAAAGGGTATACGAACTTGCTTAATACGCCCCATAAACTTAACTGATACACCTGAATACTCTTTTTCCTGAGTTATAATCGCAGCATCTAAGACCTCAAACGATACGTAATCCAATGAGGTTACATGTACAATTTCATCCATTATACTTTTTACCTGATCAATTTCATTCGTTATTTTTCGCATTAGAAAGTCTATATCTTGGGTCGCTCTACTTTGAAACTCCGTGAGTGTATAAATTAATAAGCCACCCTTCAGCACAAAATTACTATAATATGGTGACAAGGATAATCGTCTTAAAAACTCTTCTTGGCAAAACAACTGTAGACATATCTGATAGCTTAATCCAGTATCCTTCGCTTGCTTTTTTAACCGTGCCAATACGGATGCCGCCATATCCTTCATAGCCATACCCCTATAATTTTCCGGACTTTTCCCTCTACCCTCAGTAGCTTTGCGTATTCCAATAACCGAGGAATATTTTTCTTTGGATCTCTTATATACGCTTGTATCGCTTTATTGAAAATCTCTACATCCATTTTATTTTCATGACGCAAACAGTCACAAAGGACGTGTTCACGGTTAAAAATCTTCATTTGCGTCTCTTCTATCGTTACAATATCCACACCAAGTTCTAACTGCACTTCAGGAATATAATAGGGTTTTACCGCTGGGTAATCTATTTTGAATCTTGATTTGGTAGAATGTTTATTCACTGCTAAACACCAAGCCGATGGTGTCCGATCTGTATAGTCATAATACTGAAGTGCACTCTCCATACACAATACTGCATCTGGAAAAAGTCGTGCTATAATTGTCACTTCACTAAATGCACGATCATCTTGCCATTGATAATAGCCATACTTTATTTTTTCCACATAGCCATCTGCCATTAGTTTTTTTAAAAATCTATCATATATATGATGTTCTAGTATATCCTTCGCTCTCATGATGCCATTATGGGCATCAAATATTTGCTTAGCAGTTTTTATATCCATAACAGCACCCTTTCTGAATGAGTCTTGTAACTTCAATTATAGACATGAGATATTTTTAAGTCAACACGACTTTATCCGCAATTAAATTTATTTGCGGATAAAGTCGTGTAAAAGCACGATGATAACGCCGATGCTTACGAGTAGCCACCCCAGTTTCGATTACTAACATGAGTGACTAACATTTACAGTGGTACAGTTTTTGGGGAGCAGGTCAACTTAGCCTCAATAAATGTGAATAGAACTAAAAAGTCCTATCTAAGAAAAACTTTCATTTCTTAGATAGGACTTGGGTTAAATTCTGGTGACAATTCGACTACTCCCACTCAATCGTTGAAGGCGGCTTACTCGTAATATCATAAACAATCCGATTCACATTATCCACTTCATTAACGATCCTCGACGAAATCTTATCCAGCACCTCATAAGGAATTCTAGCCCAGTCTGAAGTCATGCCGTCAATAGACGTAACCGCTCTAATACCAACCGTGTGGCTGTAAGTTCTTTCGTCGCCCATAACACCTACAGAGCGGATGTTAGGAAGAACAGTGAAGTACTGCCATACGTCTCTATCGAGACCAGCTTTTTTGATTTCTTCTCTTAGAATTGCATCAGAGTCGCGAACGATTGTAAGATGCTCTTCCGTAATTTCACCAAGGATACGAATGGCAAGACCCGGACCTGGGAAAGGCTGTCTCCAAACGATGTTTTCGTCTAATCCAATTTCAAGACCAACGCGTCTTACTTCGTCTTTGAATAGGTCTCTGAGTGGCTCAATGAGTTTGAAGTCCATGTCTTCTGGAAGACCACCAACGTTGTGGTGAGACTTAATGACGTCTGCAGTGTCTGTGCCCGACTCAATAACGTCTGGGTATACAGTGCCTTGTACAAGCCATTTAACGCCTTGAAGTTTATTCGCTTCTTCTTCGAAAACGCGAATGAACTCTTCACCTATAATTTTACGCTTGCGCTCAGGGTCTGAAACGCCTGCTAATTTGCTCATAAAACGCTCTTTTACATCTACACGAATAAAGTTCATGTCGAAGTCTTCTAAGAAGACTTTTTCAACTTCATCGCCTTCATTCTTTCTAAGAAGACCGTGGTCTACGAAAATACAAGTCAGGTTCTTGCCAATCGCTTTATGCACCATAAGTGCCGCAACTGAAGAATCTACGCCGCCAGAAAGGCCGCATAATACCTTGTCATCGCCTGCGGTGAGTTTGATTTTTTCAATCATTTCTTTAGCAAAGTCGCCCATGTTCCAGTTGCCCGAACACTTACAAACGTTGAAAAGGAAGTTGGCAATCATTTGTCTGCCAAATGGTGTATGTTCTACTTCGCCGTGGAACTGAACGGCGTAAAGGCCTTTTTCTACATTTTCCATAGCCGCTACAGGACAGTTGTCTGTTGTTGCTGTAATGGTGAAGCCTTCTGGTGCTTTTTCCACGTAGTCGAAGTGGCTCATCCAACAGATTGAACCATTTTCTACTTCTTCAAATAAAGCGCTTGGTGTCTCTAAGTTGAGAACAATTTTACCGTATTCTCTTTGGTCTGCACGCTTAACGCTGCCGCCGAGCAACTGGCTCATGAGCTGCATGCCGTAGCAAATGCCAAGGACTGGTACGCCTAATTCAAAAATTTCTTTTGTCAGGGTTGGTGCATTTTCTGCATATACTGAATTAGGACCACCTGTAAAGATGATGCCTTTTGGGTTTTTCTCTTTGATTTTTTCGATAGGTGTACGCCATGAAACAACTTCACTGTACACGTTAGCTTCACGGACTCTTCTGGCAATCAGCTGATTGTACTGGCCGCCGAAGTCCACAATAACGATTTTTTCGTTTTCTACTTGCATCGGTTACCTCCGCAGGTCATATAGGGTTGAGGAAACACAGCGTTTCCAGCCTTATTATATCATACAGGAGCGGGCAGTTTCATGTGCCGCTCTTATTATTAAAGGTAAAACAAGTCAAAGCGTTGGCCGTTGGGACGAAGAACTTAGGACGGGTGAACGCTTTGACTTGCTATAATGGAGGACGCTTGCACGCCAAACTTCTAAGAAGAACAAAGCAGCTTTTGGGATAACTGCTTTCTCCATATTCAGAAGGCAGCTGGGGGCCACCTTCTTAAAAAAATTTATCAGTAAAATTTCGGGTGCAGTCATCAAACTGGGGAGGAAGATTATCACCACGAAACTTACTACCATAAAGGATGAGTCTTTTGCCAAAAGGGACGAACCCTTTGCCATACTATATTCTATCTATTGATAGAGCTGTAGTTTGGAGACTCTTTAGTGATTTGAATGTCATGTGGATGGGACTCCACAAGACCAGCACTGGTAATTTTCATAAACTGACCAGTTTCTTGAAGGTCTGCTACCGTAGGCGTACCGCAGTAGCCCATACCCGATTTAAGGCCGCCAACAAGTTGGTACACAATGTCTTTAAGTTTGCCTATATAAGGAACACGACCTTCTACACCCTCTGGTACAAATTTCTTCGTATCGTTTTGGAAGTAACGGTCTTTAGAACCTGCTTTCATAGCGGACATGGAACCCATGCCTCTGTAACTTTTGAAGCTTCTGCCTTGGTAAATAACTAACTCGCCGGGGCTTTCTTCTGTTCCTGCTAAAAGTGAGCCAAGCATAACCGTGTTTGCGCCTGCCGCAAGGGCTTTGACGATATCGCCTGAGAACTTGACGCCTCCGTCTGCAATGACTGGAATACCGTAAGGCTTTGCCGCTTCAGCACAATCAAGAACTGCTGTAAGTTGAGGAACGCCAATCCCTGCAACGACTCTTGTCGTACAGATTGAACCAGGGCCAATGCCGACTTTAACTGCGTCTGCGCCTGCTTTTATAAGATCCACTGTGCCTTCTGCTGTTGCAACGTTACCAGCAATCAGTTGAAGGTCTGGGTAAGCTTCTTTAATAGTAGTCACCGCGTTGAGAACGTTTTGGCTGTGACCATGGGCTGAGTCGAGTGTAACTGCGTCTACACCAGCCGCTACAAGGGCTTTAACTCTGTCCATCATGTCTGCGCTAAGACCAACTGCTGCGCCTACTAAGAGTCTGCCTTGTGAGTCTTTTGCTCTATTTGGGTAAATGACAGCTTTTTCAATGTCTTTAATAGTAATGAGGCCTTTAAGATGACCTTCATCGTCTGTGAGCGGGAGTTTCTCGATTTTGTGCTTTCTAAGAATGGCTTCGGCGTCCACCATAGTGATGCCTTCTCTTGCAGTCACAAGGTTTTCACTTGTCATGACCTCGTCAATGCGCTTTTCGCCGTCCCCTTCAAAACGAATGTCCCGATTGGTGATGATGCCTACTAACATGTGTTGTTCATCAACAATCGGCACACCAGAGATTCTGTATCTTTCCATAAGCTCTAAAGCGTTGCTGACTTGATGTTCAGGCGAGAGATAGAACGGATCCACTATAACACCATGTTCCGAACGTTTGACTTTATCTACTTCAAGTGCTTGTTGCTCAATGGTCATGTTTTTATGAATAATACCCATGCCGCCTTCTCTGGCAATGGCAATGGCTAAATTCGCTTCCGTGACCGTGTCCATACCTGCGCTGATAAGTGGAATGTTCAGGGCAATTTTGTTGGTAAGCATAGTATGGGTTTTAACATCGTTTGGTAAAATGTCTGAACGTTGAGGGACGAGTAGTACGTCGTCGTAGGTCAAGCCTTCTTTAAGAATTTTGGATGACATGGGTTAAGCTCCTTTCACACGAGAACAAGCGAGGGTTGGCGGCTGGAAAAGGAAAAGTTGGTATATGAACTGTCAAGAGTACATCTGCTTTCTAGGTACAAAAAAAGCCCCGGATTCCATAAGTGAAATCCAGAGCATACGCGTACAGGAAAATAGGGTCCGCCCCCTTGCCTGACTGTTTGTCTGTAACTTCACCCATAGTAGGACAATTTTCGGTCGTCCGGTAGAGACATATGAACCCTATCTTCATATTTATATGAGTGCCAATATTCGCTTTTCATTTGATTTTCATATAAATTATCACTTATAGAACCCAAAGTCAACCTAAAAACTAATATAAATTACTATATTACGAAATTTTCAAAGGAAGTTCACCATAATGTTCGATTTTATGTCTACAAACACCCCTTTAACTGAATATTGTATCTCTTTTGTCATGCTTTTGACACGCTCAGGACATAATTGTCCTTTAGAATAAATACATACCAAAAGTGTTTTTAAGGAGCTGTATTATTATGAAATTAAGCAAATTCAAGTCCAAATGCCTCAAGTCGATGGTGGCGCTACTCTGTCTAGCGGCAGCAGGCGGTTATATATACACAAGCCAATTTAAACTGGTTGTAGACCACTACACCCTAAAAAGCGATAAGATTCCCGCCGCCTTTGCCGGCTATAAAATAGTCCACCTTTCCGACATCCACGGCGAAGCGTTTGGCGAAGGTCAACAGGTGCTCATTGACAAAATTCTCGCAGAGAAACCAGACTTAGTCGTTGTTAGCGGTGACACGCTGGACAGCCATTACGACCAATGGGATAATTCCTTGACGGTTTTAAGCGAACTCGCTAAAACAACACCGGTCTATTTCAGCACCGGTAACCATGAATACTGGACGCGTTACAGAAAAGATACCATCAAAACGCTACAAAAAACAGGAGCCGTCTACCTGCAAAATGAGACGGTTTCCTTGTCAAGAAACGACAAAACCATCTATTTAAGCGGTATAGACGACCCTTGGTACTTTAATAAAGAAGAAAATGGTTTTAAAAATACTTTGTCTAAGATGCACTCAGGTAATTCTGAGGCCTTTACCATGCTGATCAGTCACCGACCTGAACGTCAAACCGAATACGCCGATGCAGGTTTTGACTTAACTTTTTCAGGTCACGCCCACGGTGGACAGGTACGTCTGCCTTTTACTCAAGGCTTACTTGCCCCAAATCAAGGTATTTTGCCTTCCCTGACAGGTGGTCTATATAACCTTGAAAATAAGTACTTATTAGTCAGCCGTGGTCTTGGCAACCCTTCTAAGCTGCCAAGGTTTTTCAACCCACCTGAGATTGTCGTCCTTACTCTAGACCCGCAACAATCTCATCCAGATTCTCAATGAATATGTCGACTAACTTCGCATCAAAATGTTTGCCTCTCTCAGTTAATAGGTACTCTAGTGCCTCTTCTTTGGTAGAAGCTTCTTTATAGATACGTTTATGGGTCAGTGCGTCGTAAACGTCTACCACTGCCATCATACGTGCTCTTAGTGGTATATCTCTGCCTTTTACACCCATTGGATAACCCGTGCCGTCAAACTTTTCATAATGGTAAAGGGCAATCTCAGCTGCAATTTTCATAATTTCCAGCTCAGACTTGCCTAAAATCTTATAGCCGATGCCAGGATGCTCCTGCACCAACTTGAACTCTTCTGGTGTCAACTTGCCTCGTTTTTTGAGTACTGAATCTGAGATGGCAATTTTCCCTACATCGTGCATGGTACTTGCTACTTTGAGCAGTTCGCTCTCAGAATACGAGAAATTATTATGAAGGCTGTACCGATACATCATTTCTGAAATTCGGCGTACGTGACCGCTCGTATCGTCAAAGTGATGCTCGACTACCTCTCCTAAAGTAATAATAATTTCCTTTTGAGTGCTCGTAATCAGGTTATTCAAAATATAGTTTTCTAGGGCTACAGAATAGTTGGCTAAGAAAATTTCAATCAGCTCAAAGTCGAACTGTTCCTTTTTACCTTCAATATAAATGTAATTGCTAGGCCCTTTCTGGCTCTTGTTTTGA